>JBIPME010000277.1:0-3648 GCA_044369275.1 Rhodoferax sp. | reverse complement strand
GTAGAACGATTTTGTGTGTGTGTTTGCAATGAATGGGGTCAACGTACAGCGCTGCTGATATGGCGCGCCACCACGGTGCGCAACAGCGGGAGCTGCCCATGGAAGAAGTGGCTCGCGTTGGGAATGACGGTAACCGGCAAGTTCTGGGGCCGCGCCCAGTCCATCAGATCTTGCAGCAAGACGGTTTCATCTTTTTCGCCGTGCAGCAGCAAGGTTTGCGGATGCAAGGCCTCGGCAATGGGCGCGACATTAAAGCGTGAGACCGCCGCGCCCACTAACACCAGGTGTTCGGGCACGCGGCCCGAGGGCAGCAGCGCCAGCACTTGGCTGGCCACAAAAGCACCGAAAGAAAAGCCCGCCAAAATGAGCGGCCCTTGCGGTGCCAGTGCCGCCACCACGGCGAGCATGTCTTGTATTTCGCCCGGTCCTTGGTCGTAGACACCGGCACTGGCGCCCACCCCACGGAAATTAAAGCGTACCGTGCGCCAACCCTGCAAAAGGCAGGCCCTGGCCAAGGTGTGCACGACTTTGTTGTCCATGGTGCCGCCATGCAGGGGGTGGGGGTGCGCAATCACCGCAGTGCCACGCAGCGCCTGCCCTGTCGCGGTTGCTGTTGCTGTTGCGTCCGGCGTATCGATGACGGCCTCTAGCGCACCCGCGGGCCCCATGACCGTCACTTGGTCTTTATTTAAATTCACAACCATTGACCCCTGTTCAACGACCGAGCCCTGGTGGCGTGCGCAATCTGTCTACGACAATGCCGTTTTTCAAATGCGATTCGACAATTTCATCGATGTCTTCCAAATCCACGTAGCTGTACCAAACAGACTCTGGGTAAATGACCATGACAGGCCCGGCCGCGCAACGGTCTAAACAGCCTGCTTTGTTCACGCGCACTTGGCCCGGGCCATTCAAGCCTGCCTTTTTAATGCGCGTTTTGCAGTGGTCGAAAGCTTCTTGTGCCTTGAACTGGGCGCAACAAGACTCTCCGTTGCTGCGTTGATTGAGGCAAAAGAATACATGCCGTTCATAGTATTTTTCGTTTTTCAAACCCGCCTCATCCCTATTTTTATTCATACTCATAGTCATACTCCGATCCTTATTTCGATCCTTATTTCGATCTATATTTCAATTTCAACCTTGGTTATTTCACACGTTTGACAAGGTACACCAGCGCGGCATAAGGCCATAACCAGCCCACCCACTGGGCCAGGCCATTGAACCGCATGAACCGCCCTTGCTCCCACTGTTGCAGCGTTTGTACGTAGTAAGGGCTCTCCGAGGCCTGGTTCAAAACCAGCAAATACACCAGCAAAGCACACAGCATGGCCATGCCATGCAGGCGCACGGGCAGAAAGCCCATACCCAGCGCCGCGAGCATTGCAGCCAAGAGGCCGATTTGCACAGGCAGCTCCAACCAAGACCAGATGTGTGCGGGCCCCCAGCTCAGTGCAGAAGAAAGTCCGGTCACACCGACGCCCAGCGCAAAGAAAAAGGGGACGAAAAAGAGCCTGTGTTCCAGTCGGCGCAGCACAGAGCAACCCAGCACACAGGGAATTAAAAGCCCTAGAAAAACACAAACTGCCAGTGCCAATGGCTCCATAGGCTGCAACTCTTGCGCGGGAATAGACAGCCATTGCAAAAAGTCAATGCGTGCTTGCCAATCCAATAGCGCCTGCCAAATGCGCTCCCCAACCTGCCCCAAACCAAAAGGCACCGCTGGCGGAAAAAACAAAGCCACGGGCCAGGTGAGGAGCAACACAGCAGCACCTCTTGCGTCTGGCACGAACCAGCGCAAACGCAGCTTGGCCCACTCTTCGATCCAACCTTGCTTGAGCATGAGCACAACGCAATACGCCCCTATTGCGGCACCCGCACTGTTGAGCAGCCAGTCTTCACGCGAGGCTACACGCGATGTTAAGAAGCTTTGCGTGCCCTCCATCACAAAGGACAACAACGCCCCCATGAACGTGCTAAGCCACCAAGCTTTACGCCAATGCCGCGTACACAAAACATGCATCGCAAACAGCACACCCAACGGGATGTAGCCCAGCAAATTGATAACCACATCAAAAACGCTCCAGTAGCGTGGCCACGGTGCGAATAGAAATGCGATGACACCCACATCTTGGTCTCGCCAGCCGCTAAAGGGGTACAGACTGGCATAAACAATCAAGCCCGCATAAATGAGGCTTAAGGGTCCGAGCACCGTCTTATGCATTCATTGCCACTTCAAAATGGTTTAACTACGACCAAAATCACCACTGCCGCAAATAAAATGACGCTAACCTCATTGAACCAGCGAAACCATACATGGCTGCGGTGCATTGCATTCGCTTCAAACTTACGCAACATAGCGCCGCATGCGTGTTGGTAACCCAAAGTCAATACAACCAACAACAATTTGGCATGCATCCAGCCATTGCCCGGCCCCCTGCCTATGCCGTAGCCTAGCCACAGCCAGCCCCCTAAGCCAATGGCGGGGATTGCCAACACGGTACAAAAGCGAAATAGTTTGCGCGCCATCAACAGCAGTCTTGCGCGCTCAAGGCCCGAATCAGGTGGGACCAAGGCCAAGTTAACAAAAATGCGTGGCAAATAAAAAAGCCCCGCGAACCAACTGGCAACAAAAATAATATGAAAAGATTTGATCCAAAGCATGTGCCGAGTTTAGGCTAATTCTTATCCCCTTCGATTTGGCCGTTTAAGGCCTTACAGCGGGGGAAAACTGCACTGCAATGCAATCGCAATGCCCTCCAAACGCACTTTGAACGTATTTTGAACGCAATCAATTTAGGCAAAAAAAACCCCAGCACGTAGCTGGGGTGGTAAGCCTATTTGCTGTCACACATCAAGGCCCCGCTCAGGGAGGAAAAGCGGGAGGTAGGTAACTACCCGATGGCTAATCTATCACCACAATGCGCTTATTGCAAGCATTTTTATCAAAAATTTTAAAAATAATACTTTAATAAAGCCTCATACCCTTAGGCATCGCTGTGCGCGCGCGCATCCGAGCACTCGGCATAGTGACAAACCGCCCTGCCCTGAGGCCTACAAAGGCGATGCCGACGGATCGAGGTGGCGTATTTGGCGTTTATTTTGTGTTGCGATCAACCCCTGCCTTTCTTTGGGCTCGGGCGTACGCGCTGCTGCCAGTGCCGGCCCCAAGCACGTGGGTTTGCCTTTGGCGCCGCTGGCTCGGTAATCTGCCAAGAGGGTGCCCAGCACCTGCGCCTCAGGGATTGCGCGCACCTGCGCCAAATGCTGGTAGAGCAGGTCTAGCAACTTTTCGAATGCAAACGCATGTGTTTTGCCCGTGGCGTGCCATAGCCAGTCGCTGAAGTGGAGAAAGTTCGCAAAGGCGGAGCCCGGCGTCAAAAGCAGTTGCAGGGTCCGCGTAAACCGCCCTGAGTTGGCCACCAGATCCCAATAGCGCGCAAAGCGGTGGATGCGCTGCACCGTGGCAAAGTCGATGCTGGCGTTTTGCATGATGGTGTAGGGGGGCTGCGGGTCGTAGACCATGGCATAAGGCGCGGTATGGCGCGTAATGGGCGTGCCACGCAAGCGCTTGAGTAGCCCCAGCTGAATTTCGTGCGGCCCCCAAGCGTAGAGCTGATCGAAGCCGGCGGCAAAACTCTCCAAACTTTC
>JBIPME010000275.1:0-3651 GCA_044369275.1 Rhodoferax sp. | reverse complement strand
CGGGCGTCCGCCAGGCGCTCGAACGGGTTGATGGCGTAGTCTTGCCCGGCATCGTTCCACCCGTCTTCGCAGACCATGAGCCCGACTTGGACGCCGTTGATGCGCAGCACTTTGGCCACATCGGGGCCGGGCTCAAAGTGCCGCCGTTCGTCGAATACGTTGTAGGTTGGCAAGAGCTGTTTGGCGTACTCCAAAACGATCTGCCCGTTGTGCAGCACCAGCAGGCTGTTGTGAAAGCGTTTGCCCACGCCGGTGCGCTCTCGGGGGACGCCCACGACCCAGTGCAGGTCGGGGGTCTCGCGGCTGGCTTGCAGTAGCGGCTCCAGGCTACTTTGCAGGCGCTGGCGAAAGTGGGCGTCGTCGAGCAGGTCCGCCGGGTAATAGCCCGTTAGGCTGAGTTCGGGAAATACCACGATGTGCGATTGCTTGTCGCGGGCTTGCCGGGCCGCAGCCAACATGCGCGCAATGTTGCCCTGCAAGTCGCCAATGGTGGGGTTGATTTGGGCGCTGGTGATAGTGAGCATAGAAAGTAGGGCGCTTGTGTTCAGGCGGGGTGGTTAAAAATCTGGCGTAAATAGGCTAAAAACGTGGTGTCGTCGCACAGCGTTTTGCCCGGGCTGTCTGACAGTTTGGCCGTAGGCTGGCCATTGCAGCGCACCAGTTTCATCACGGTGTTCAAAGGCTGCAAGCCCAGGTCATTGCTAAGGTTGGTGCCAATGCCAAAACCGGTTTGCACGCGGTCGGCAAAGTGCTGGTGCAAGGCGATGGCGCTGGGGATGTTCAGGCCGTCGGAGAATACCAAGCGCTTGTTGTGCGCATTGATTTTGAGTTTGGCGTAGTGGGCCAGGGCTTTTTCCCCCCACACCACGGGGTCGCCGCTGTCGTGGCGCAGGCCGTCGAAGAGCTTGGCGAAGTACAAATCAAAGTCCGCCAAAAACGCGTCCATGCCCACCACGTCCGTCAAGGCCGTACCTAAATCGCCCCGGTACTCTTGCACCCACTGCTCCAGGGCGGCTTTTTGAAAACCGCGGAGTTGCACGCCCGTGGCTTGGAAGGTTTGCAAATACTCATGCGCCATGGTGCCAATGGGGACTAACTGGTATTTTTGGGCCAAAAACACATTGGACGTGCCTTTGAAATACTGGGGCACTTCGCGCGCCAAGGTGGAGACGACTTCTTCTTGCCAAGCCCCAGAAAAGCGCCTGCGCACCCCAAAATCAAAGAACTCAAAAGGGTGTTGCCCCGGTTGCAGGGGGTCGCTGGCGTGCAGCATGGCAATTTTGGCTTGCAAGCGCTGGCGTCCTTGCGCCAAATACGCGGCCTCGCCCCCCTGTTGTTTGCACAAACGCCGAAAGTACAGCCCATTGACGATGGCCAGCACATAAATCTCAAAGCCCATGGTGTGCACCTGCGGGCCTTTGGCCACAATCTCTAAGGTGCTGCCTTGGGTTGATACGTGGATGTATTGGCGCTGGAATTGGAACAGGCGTAAAAAATCCACATAGTCACTGGCGATGTAGCGCAAACCCGCCAAATAGGCCAACTCGTCTGCGCCCAAGCGCAGCGTGCACAAATGGTCTAACTGCTGGTTCACCTCGTCGGCGAGTTCGGACAAGGCAAACGCGGGGGTGTTGCGGCAAATAAACCGGTACTCCGCTTGGTTGGTGGGCATGCAGTGCAGCATGGGCTGCTGCATGGTGAATTTGTACAAATCAGTCTCCAGCAAGCTGTGGATGACGGGCTCAAAAGGGGCGGGTTGAATAGGCATAGTCAAAAAATAAAAAATGGATCAAGCCGCGCTGTGGCGGGGTGCAGCATAGTTCAGTGCCGCTCAGCGCAGGGGGTGAATCTGCAATCACTTCGCTGCAAAGGGGCGCAAGCTTGGTGTGCACAGCCGTTAGCGGCGCAAGGCCTGCTGCGCTTCTTCTGCGCTCAGCACCTTGGCACCCCACGCTTGGGCACGCGCCAAAAACGCTTCTGCGCTGGCCTCAAACCCTGTGACGGGGCTCATGCAATCGCGCAGCAACCACAGCGCGGGTTGCGTGGCGCCGCTGCGCTGCATGTGGCGCACCAGCTGGTCAACGCTAGACGCCACGCAGTGGCTGGAGGCCTGGCCCGCAACCAACACCACCGAGGCGTCTTGCAACAGCGATTGCGCCAAGGCGGTGTTAAACAGGGTGGAGGGCACGTTTGCATCCGGCGCATCGGCTTCAAACACCCCAAAATGTTCGGACAGGTAATACTCCCCTTTGAGCACTTTGTGCACGGCGCGCTGCGTGGCGAATTCCCAGGCGTTGAGCGCCTCTAGCAAGTCGGGCGCAATGGCGTGCCCCCAGCTGCCGGTGACGCAGTGCACGGGCCACACCACCATGCCTGCGCGGCCCGTGGCCTCTAATTGCGCCAACATGGCCAGCACCGCCGCCCGCAAGGCCTGGTTGCGCGGCACATAGCGGCCCGCCTGTACGTCGGCTGCGCACACCACGGTAAACGGTGCCATGGCGCTGCCATCGCCCTGCTGCCAAAACGTGGTGCGCTCCACCGCAACGCTGGGGTGGGAGTCTAAGGTGACGTAAATCGCGTCGGGCTGCACCTTGGGGATGAGTTGGGCTAAGCGCTGCAAATCGCTTGCCGCACCGGCCACCGGCAAGGCCGCACCGGGCACATCGCAAAAATCGTTTTGAGGATCAATAATGAGCATTTTCAGCATGGCAAACTCCCTGAGAAGTGGTGGAGAACGAAGGTAAAAAACGAAGGTAAAAACAACGATGAAGTGCGTGCAATCCTAGCATATAAATTCATTATGAATTTATATTTTTATGGCGTACCATGGCCCCATAAATTCAATATACATGGAAATAGCAAGCCCTTAGGCGAGTCCTTGCGAGTCCTTTCATGCAACACCCTACTGAACACCACAGCCAAAACCATAGCTCAAACGAGAGTCCCCAGCACAGCCAACACCAGGCCACCATCGTGACGGTGGATGCCGTTCTACTCACGCTGCACAACGAAGAGCTGCACGTTGGCCTGTTGCGGCGCGAGGCCGAGCCCTTTGCCGGCCATTGGGCGCTGCCGGGGGGCTTTATTCACCCGCAAAGCGACGACTCCGCCAAAGCCGCCATGGCCCGCGTTTTGCAAGACAAAGCCCAGCTCAGCCAAAGCTATTTAGAAGAGTACGGCACCTTTTCCGGCCCCGTGCGCGACCCCCGGGGCTGGTCGCTGAGCGTGGTTTACTTTGCGCTCAGTGCGCAAGTGCAAGGCCAAGTCCAGCTGTTTGCGCTCAACGCCTTGCCCAGCCTGCCGTTTGACCACAACACCATGGTCGCCAAAGTGGTGGAGCGGGTGCGCAGCAAAGCCAGTTACTCCTCTTTGCCGGTGCACCTGTGTCCGCCGGAGTTCACCATTCCTGAGCTGCACAGCGTCTACGAAGCGGTGCTGGGCGAGCGGCTCAATATTGCCAACTTTCGCCGCAAACTCGACGACCTTGACTTGCTTGAGGCCATTCCAGGCCAAATGCGCGGCGGGCAACGCAGCCGGCCCAGCCAACTCTACCGTGTCAGCAAACGCTACCGCCAGGCCCTGTCGGTGCGTGAGCGTGGCATCTAAACCCCTTACCCCTGAGTCCCAAGATGCCCCCAGTTCCCCCCAGCC
>JBIPME010000274.1:0-3652 GCA_044369275.1 Rhodoferax sp. | reverse complement strand
GTCGACTTGGCTGCGCACCATGTCGCAGAGTTTTTCAATGGCTTTGGCCGTGAAGCGGATGGTCATGAGCTCTTCGCTCAGTGCCTTTTGCGCTTTGTTGTAGTTGGCTGTTCCATAGCCTTCTTTACTGTAGGTGCTGTGGATTTTTTCAAACAATTCCCGAATTTTGTCGAACCGCTCTAGCGCTTGTTTTTTGAGTTCTTCGAGTTTTTTGGTCAGGGCTTTGGAGCCGCCTTTACCGTCGTCGTCGTCGCTTTCGTCAAACTCGTCAAAATCCTCTTCCGCTACGTAGTCATCGGCTTCGTTAGGGTTGGAAAATCCATCTACGATGGTGGTGATAACGACCTTGCCTTCGCGGATTTCTTCCCCTAGGCGCAAAATTTCGGCGATGGTGGCCGGGGAGCCAGAGATGGCTTCCATCATGAACATCAAGCCGCCCTCAATGCGCTTGGCAATTTCGATTTCACCCTCGCGTGTGAGTAACTCCACGGTCCCCATTTCGCGCATGTACATCCGCACGGGATCGGTGGTGCGTCCGAACTCACTGTCTACGGTAGAGAGTGCGGCTTCGGCTTCTTCTTCGGCTTCTTCTACCGTGGCAGCCGTAGGCGTTACGTTGTTTTGAAACAGGGTTTCCGCATCAGGCGTGGTCTCGTAGACCGCCACACCCATGTCGTTGAGCATGGTGACTACGACTTCCATCGTTTCGGCATCCACCAACTTGTCGGGCAAGTGGTCGGAAATCTCAACTTGCGTCAGGTAGCCACGGGTTTTGCCCAGCGTAATCAGGGTTTTGAGGCGCTGGCGGCGCTTGGCCATGTCTTCTTCAGACAAGACGGTCTCGTCCAAGCCAAACTCCTTCATCAAGGCCCGCTCTTTGGCCTTGCTGATTTTCATGCGCAGCGGTTTGACTTTTTCGCCCGTTGCGGGGGCTACTTCAGGTTCACCCACCAAGTCGGCTTCAATGTCGGACAAATCCAAATCGTCTGCGGAGGATGTTGCTTCTGACTTGGTTTTTCGACCGCGTTTAGCGCCCTCTAACGGAGCCTCACTTTTTTCGCCCATCGCACTTTTGGGCGGTCTACCAGGCTTCTTTTTCGCTGGGGTATCGGTCATGCTGGTGTCGGTTTTTGCGGTGGAGGCTTTGGATGCGGGCACGGAAGGGGCTTTCTTTTGGGGTGAGGCTTCTACGGTTTTCGCGCCTCTTTTTGAAGTTGGCGATTCGGACTTGGATTCAGCGGATTTTTGAGCGGGCATACAAAAACCTTACAAGATCAAAAAAGACGATTGGCGTAAACACCTTTGCGACGCGTGCAACACGTGCGCTGTGGCTACAGAGGTAGGAAAATATTTTTCCTTATTGGCAAGATAAGAGGGCGATCATTTGGCGTGCAGTCCTTGCGGTAAGGTGGCCTGATTGTGAACAGTGTCATCGTTTGGCCTGGCCCGGAGGTGCTGCTGTCGCTCTTGCCGAAAATCAACCCTCTATTATACCTTCAGTTTTGGCCCTTAAAGTTTTTTGTCGCTCTAAAATTTCTTTGTAGCGCAGGTAGTCTTGTGGATTTGTGGCAGCACTCAAGGCCAGTGCTTTGGATTCTGCCGTTAATTGCTCTAAGAGCATGCGGTGCAGCAGGTCGCGCAATTCGTGGTGGACGCCTTGCGGGTCGTCCTCTGCGGTGGGTGCATCTTGCATGACGCGCTGGGCTAAGGTTTGAATGTCAGCTGCGCAGCCAGATTTTTCCATTTCTTCACGCAGTGCGCTCCAAGTGAGCGGGCCATGCTCGTGCAGCAAACCTTCAAAGGCCATAAACAAGGTGCCGTGGGCAGGGGGCAGGGCGCAAAGCAATGCGTGTTCTTCATTGGACAAGGTTTCCCACAGCACAGCGTTGGACAAGAGCAGGCGTGCGGCATGGTCGGCGCGGGTGGAGGGGGCTTTTCGCCCCCGGCTGCTTAAGCCGCCGCCCGTTTTTTTGCTGCTGGGGTAGTCGTTGGTCCAAGAGGGGCTGTGTGAGGGGGCTTGGTCGTAACCGTTGAAGGGTGCGCGTGCTTTGTTGCTTTTGAAGGACGTTGGTTTTTTGGCCGTTGGTATCCATAGCGCAGTGAGTTCACGGCTGTCGAGTTGGACAAGGTCTGCTATTTCGCCAAGCAACTGCAATTTGAAGGCGCCCTCTGGCAGTTGCATCCAAAGGGGTTTGACGTTGCTGGAAAAGTGGGCACGCCCCTCGGTGGTGAGTAGGTCACAGTCTTCTTGGCCCGACTCTATTAAAAATCGACTTAAGGGGGTGGCTTGCGCCACGTACTTGGCAAAAGCCTCGGGGCCGTGCGCACGAATAAAGCTGTCTGGGTCGTGCTCAGTGGGCAGAAATAAAAATTTGATGCTGCGCGTGTCCGTGGCAAACGCCAGCGCGCCATCGAGCGCTTTGCGTGCTGCGCGGCGGCCCGCGGAATCGCCGTCAAAGCTAAAAACCACGGCATCGGTGAAGCGAAATAGTTTTTGCACATGCTCTTGCGTGCAGGCGGTGCCTAAGGTGGCCACGGCATTGGGGAACCCAAGTTGTGCCAAGGCCACTACGTCCATATAGCCTTCGGTAACCAAGACATAGCCCGCGTCGCGCAGGGCGTGGCGGGCTTCAAAAAGCCCGTAGAGTTCGCGCCCTTTGCTAAACACGGGGGTTTCTGGGCTGTTGAGGTATTTGGGCTTGTCATCGCCCAGTACACGCCCGCCAAAGCCAATGCATTCCCCTTTGATGTTGCGAATCGGGAACATCACCCGGTCACGAAAGCGGTCGTAGCGTTTTTCTTCGGTGCCGGGCGTTTCGTTGTTGCTAATGACCAAGCCGCTTTCGACGAGCAAGGGGTCATCGTAGTGGGGGAAAACACTGGCTAAGCTGCGCCAGCCTTCAGGGGCATAGCCTAAGCCAAATTGTTTGGCAATGTCGCCCGATAAACCGCGGCTTTTGAAGTATTCCACGGCGCGTTGGTTGTCTTTGAGGTGTTTTCGGTAGGCCTCGCAGGCTTTTTCAAGGACGGAGGTCAGTGTTTGTTGTTTTTCACGCTGGGCTTTGGCACGTTCGCGTTCTTCGGGCGCTTCTTCGTCTTGTGGCACTTGCATGCCGCATTGCTGGGCCAAGTCTTGCACAGCTTCAATAAAGTCCATGCCAACGTGGTCCATTAAAAAGCTAATCGCGTTGCCGTTTTTGCCGCATCCGAAGCAATGGTAGAACTGTTTGGTCGGACTCACGCTAAACGAGGGGGATTTCTCCGCGTGAAAAGGGCATAGGCCCATGAGGTTCACGCCGCCTTTTTTGAGCTGCACATAGCGGCCCACCACGTCGACGACGTCGATACGTGCCACTAATTCTTGAATAAAGGTTTGGGGTATGGCCATGTCAGAGGGGAGAAATTGCGCCAGAGGATGGCTTGCGGCCCGTGGCCTGTTGTCGACTGGGGCCGCTGGGCTTGTGGGGCCTAACCAATGTCATGCAGGTGCACCTGAAATTGCCCTTTGCGACGGTCATTGAAGTAATGCGCCAGGGTGACTTTGGTCGTTTGAAAGGCCAGCGTATCCCAAGGAATTTCGGCTTCGGAAAAAAGCCGTGCCTCTAGGGTTTCCGTACCCGGGTTGAACTGGTCGCTGGTGAGTCGGGCCAAA
>JBIPME010000012.1:0-11412 GCA_044369275.1 Rhodoferax sp. | reverse complement strand
GGAATTTCCAAGTTGGCAGGGGAGGGCTGGTGTGCCTGGTACCACCGCAACCACGGGGTCGATGTGCGCAGCCTGCGTTACCCAGGGCTCATCAGTTGGAAAACCTTGCCCGGTGGCGGCACAACGGATTACGCCATTGACATATTCCACAGCGCTTTGAAAACCGGTAGCTACACCAGCTTTTTGGGTGAGAACACCCGTTTGCCCATGATGTACATGGACGATGCCATTCGCGCTACCGTGGAGCTGATGGAGGCCCCAGCCGCGTCCATCAACGAGCGAGGCGCTTACAACCTGGCTGGGGTGAGCTTCACGCCCTCGGAGCTGGCCCAAGCGATTCAACGCCATATCCCTGATTTTTCCATCCACTACGCACCGGATTTCCGCCAAGCCATTGCCGATAGCTGGCCTGATTCGATTGACGACCAAGTTGCGCGCCAAGATTGGGGCTGGAAGGCACGCTTTGATTTGGACGCAATGGTCGCCGACATGCTGCAAAACCTGAGGCCCCGTGTTTTAGCTGCCGCTTAAACCCACACCTTACTTGGGTGCCGATCTGTGGGGGATTCGGCACTTTTCCGAGTGGGGTTGGTTTACGGATTTTTACGAATTCCACGCGGTCAAGATTTTTGTGGCTTGTGCAACGCAGGCCCGTTTTCAAGAACATTTTTCTTTGAAATGTTATGTAATATGTTGGGTTAACAATACTTTACAAAAAACCCCAAGTTTCTGTGGATAACTTTGTGGATACATCGCTTTTCACCACTTCTAAGCCTTAAAAATCAAGGCTTTTATTAAAATGCATAAAAAAAGTGCAAGCTTGGAGCCTCTATATAAATCAACAACTTACAACTGCCAATCGGGTGCTCGGTGCAGCTTAATTGATACGGTTTTGATAGCAAAGTACCCCCCCTGTAAGTGTGCATAACTGATCGTTGTTGTTCTTGAGGTTTTCACACTACGCAATCGAAACCGCAAATCAAACAATGACTTTATGTAAAGATGGCTTGCAGAAACGGGTGGGGTGATTGGTCTGGCCATGTTGTTGCGCCTTTTGCAAATTGTGGCAGACCCAAGGTGATGCTGCACGGCCCAGGCAGGCGGGCACAGGTGAAATTAAAGTGATCTTGGAGTCTTAAAAGCTTTTCAAAGCCTTTGAAATTTTTGCAGGCTTTGAAAACTGAGCTTCACTCAGTGGGCTTGGGCGTGTTGTCCGTCTGTGTGGGTGCCAGAGGCGGGGCTTGTGTTGGGGGTATAGGTTGCACTTGGTCTTGTTTGAGGGCTTGTGCAACTTTGGCCTGTGGGCTGAGCTTAGAAAAATAAGATTTCCAGAATGCTGCAGCGGCTTTTTTTTCTTTTTCGTAATGCATCAAGTACCCATTTCTTTGACGCGTTGTACATAGCAAGTAACCAAACCAGAAGGGTTGGCTCGAATTGGATTGGTACTGAAATCTTGAGTTCGTTTGCACATACCAATGCCAAATTTTGCAATTTGCAAAGTTGTGTTGAGTAAGTTCGGTGTGCAATTAGCTTTCATGGGCATTACTATTACAGGAAATGGTAAAAATGTATTGATCGAAATTTGATCAAAACTTCATAAAATGCATAAAAATATAACAAGCCAATTAAAAATTTTACAAATCTTAATAAGTCATTAGGCCCTAAGCGTGGAAACTGGATGGCTTCACAAAGTCCTTGCTTTTTTTGTTTTTGTTGGAAAAAGGACTCGACCATAATGCGGGTATGGAAACAAAATGGCTTGAAGACTTTGTAAGTCTAGCTGAAACGCGCAGTTTCAGCCGTTCCGCGCAGTTACGTCACGTTACGCAACCCGCTTTTTCACGGCGGATTCAGTCGCTCGAATCGTGGGCGGGAACGGATTTGGTTGACAGAAGCTCTTATCCGACGCGGCTTACGCCAGCGGGTGACGCCTTGTATGGCCTGTCGCTTGAAATATTGCAATCTTTACAAAGTACCCGCGCAATGTTGCGTGGGCACAGTGCAGTGGGCCAAGATTTTATTGAGTTCGCCGTACCGCACACCTTGGCGTTTACTTTTTTCCCTGCGTGGGTAAGCCGCTTGCGCCTGCATTTTGGCGATATCAAAAGCCGTTTGATTGCACTCAATGTGCACGATGCGGTTATGCGCTTGGTCGAAGGGAGTTGCGATTTGTTAATTGCCTACCACCACCCTTCGCAACCGTTTCAGCTGGACAACAACCGTTACGACATTGTTAGCTTGGGTGAGGAGGTGATTGCACCTTATGTCAAAGCCAATGCCGATGGCTCGCCTCTGTACCTTTTGCCTGGTAGGTTGGAGGAGCGTTTGCCTTACCTCGGTTATGCGCCTGGGGCTTATCTGGGTTTGATGGTGGAGATGATCTTGAAAGAGTCGGGTACTGCCATGCATTTAGACCGCGTTTACGAAACGGACATGGCCGAGGGGCTGAAGGCAATGGCCTTAGAGGGGCACGGCATTGCATTTTTGCCAGAAAGCGCGATTCGCAATGAGTTACGCGGGCAGAAATTGGTCAGCGCTGTCTTGCCCAATGTGATGAATTTGCAAGCCAAATTGGAAATTCGTGCCTACCGAGAAAAGCCTATTGGCAAAGAAGCGATGCGCAGTGGTGGCAAAGTAACTAAAAATGCAGCGCAGGTGCTGTGGTCGTATTTGGTGCATTCGAGTATGGAGAGCCAGCGCGCCGAGCGCCTTGGGTTAAAACCTGAGGGCCTTTAAAGCTTGCGCATTGGCAGTTGGGTGATTCCTTTATTTTTGGGACAATAGCGCCCATGAATTTACACCAATCCCTGCCATCTTCCGCCCCCCCTCTGTCTAGCTTGACTATGCGCCGTCCAGACGACTGGCATTTGCATGTACGCGATGGCGATGTGCTGCATACCGTTGTGCCGCACACGGCTGCACAGTTTGGCCGTGCAGTGATCATGCCCAACCTCAAAACCCCGGTGACGACCACAGAGCAGGCTTTGGCTTACCGCCAGCGGATTCTGGCTGCGTTACCGGCTGGCAGCAAGTTTGAGCCTCTGATGACGCTGTATTTGACGGACGTTTTGAGCCCTGAAGAGGTGGTTCGTGCCAAAGACGCGGGTATTTTGGCGGCCAAGCTGTACCCCGCAGGCGCTACGACCAACAGCAGCGCAGGTGTCACGCAGCTGCGCAACATTTACAAAACTTTAGAAGCCATGCAGCGTGTGGGAATGCTGTTGCTGGTGCACGGCGAGGTGACTGCTAAAGAGATTGATATTTTTGACCGCGAAGCCGTATTTATTGAAACCCAGCTTTCTGCACTTCGACGCGATTTTCCCGCACTCAAAATTGTGCTTGAGCACATCACCACACAGGATGCCGTGCAGTACGTGCAGTCAGCCGGCCCTCTAACAGCTGCGACCATTACCGCACACCATTTGCTCTACAACCGAAATGCTATTTTCACGGGCGGCATTCGCCCGCATTACTACTGCTTGCCCGTACTGAAACGCGAAACACATCGGCAAGCCTTGCTGCAAGCCGCAACGCGTGGAGGGCAACAGTTTTTCTTAGGCACCGACAGTGCGCCGCATCCCGTGCAACTGAAGGAGCATGCTTCGGGTTGTGCGGGTTGTTATACCGCTTACGCTGCGGTGGAGTTGTATGCGCAGGCCTTTGACAGCGCGGGTGCATTGGATGCGTTAGAGGGGTTCGCAAGCTGTTATGGTGCGGATTTTTATGGTCTGCCTCGCAATACCGACACCATCACTTTGCGGCGTGAAACTTGGACGCCACCGGAGAGTTTCCCTTTTGGGCAAGCGCAGCTTAGGCCTTTGACTGCGGGCGAGGCTTTGCATTGGCGCGTAGTTTAAGGCTAGGTTAGATGCGTTTTCAGCCAAGTGGCATGCGGGCTTGGCCCGATGTTGTTGCGTCCATCGATTGGGCGCAACCGTGGCTGTCGCCTTGGCGCAGTCTGGGCGAGTCTGTTGCAGCCCGCGTGCTTGCTGGGCAGCCGTGCCATGAGGCGCTCAATGTGTTTTCGCAGCACCTGCCCGAAATGGGGCAAAGGCGTTTTGTGCCGCAGGCTGCCTTGCCATCCGGTGCGGCGTATGAGGAGCATATTTTTCGGCATGCAGCCATTCCCACGCGGGACGGTGTGCATGATTTTTTCAATGGGTTGGCTTGGATGCTTTTCCCTCGCACCAAGAGCCGTTTGAATGCATTGCAAGCCCAGCAAATAGCACAGGCGGGGATCCAATCTGTACGCGGGCCTGCACGCGATGCTTTGACGCTTTTGGATGAAAATGCGGTTTTTTTGCAAGCGCCGGATGCATTGTGGGAGGCTTTAAGGGCCAAAGATTGGCACAGCCTGTTCATTACTTTGCGCCCTGCTTGGAGGCAGACGCAGGTCTTGGTTTTTGGCCATGCATTGCAGGAGAAGCTTGTTGTGCCTAGAAAAGGGATAACTGGCCATGTTTACCGTGTTCAAACAGATGGCTTTGCATTGCCAGCCGTGGATGCCTGGGTGGCCGCGCATTTGCTGTCTTTGGAGGTGTTGGAGAGCAAGCCTTTTGCCAATTTACCCATGCTGGGTGTGCCCGGCTGGTACCCACCCAATGAAGACCCTTTGTTTTACGATGACCTGAGTGTTTTTCGCAAACCCCAAAAACTGCAAGTTTGTAACTCTTTAGAAGTTGAGTGAACGCGTCATGGGTGCGTGCTGCACATACCGGTGCAGTCCAATGCTGTAGCAGGCGTTTTGCTTGTGCTGCTCCTAAGCGGGCTTGCTAGCTTGCTGCGTTCTTGGGCGTTCTGGGGCGTCCTGGTTTGGCTTTGCTGAGCCTGCGTTGGGTTTGCGTTTGCAAAAAATTTTTAAATGCAGCATCACCCAGTATCCAACCGTGCAGCACCGTATCGCGCAATGTTTTCTGGAGCTCGGTTGCTATACCTTTTTGCACCAGTTCGGTGTAAGTTGCTTCACGTGCGAATGGGGTGTTGCCCAGACCCCAGACGATGGCGTGGGGCGTAATGCGGTGGTCGTTGCGTTGGCCTGTGTAATGGTGGTAGCTCGACCAAGGGTAGTCGCTTAGCTTTTCTACAACCTGGTTACGCAAGGGGTGGTTGTCTAAATAAACCATGCACAGCAGCAAATAGGGGTCGGGCTGCAGCAGCGTGGAGCGGTAGCGCCCTTCCCATAAGGTTCCGGTGCGTTGGTATATTTTGTTAAACCAGCGCACGTAGCTGCGGCCCACTGCCTGCATCATGTTGGGCAAGGCTTTTTCTTTTTGCGGGGTCAGCAGCAGGTGCAAATGGTTTTCCATCAGCACATAGGCATGCAGCAAAACCCCGTGCAAATGTGCCTGCTCAAACAGCAAATCGAGCAGACGTTGGTAGTCACTGTTCGCTAAAAAAATAGCCTGTCCATTGTTGCCACGCAAGATTACATGGTGCACATGGCCTACAAGCGTTAGTCTTGGTAGGCGTGCCATGGTTTTGCTGTTGGCTAAGTTGGCTAATACAGTCTACAAATACAGTTGGCCTGTGGCTTACGGCCTATGCCCAGATGATCGGTTTCGGGTTGCTGTACCAGCTTTCAAGTTGGTTCTGCATTGCGGCCTCAATCCGATTGCGGCGGATTTTCATGGTGGGCGTTAGAAAGCCATTGTCAATGGTCCAGGGTGTGTCGGTAATTACCAGCATACGCAGCTGCTCGTAGTCAGGTAACTGCGCATTCAATTCAAGCAGCAGTTGCGAGAGTTCGGTTTCGATTTTTTCACGCACAGCAGGATTGCTGAGTGTGGATCGTACCGATTCGGCCAGCACAATCAGACCATAGGCTGCGGATTGTGCAACACCTGACACCATGCTCATTTCCACCATGTGGTGCATGTCTATCAATACCTCAATGGGTGCCGGCGCGACGTATTTACCCTTGGATGTTTTGAAAAGTTCTTTGGTGCGGCCGGTAATTTTCAGAAGACCATCGTCACGCAGTTCACCACGGTCTCCCGTACGGAAATAACCATCTTCGGTAAATACTTCGGCATCCAAATCGGGGCGCTTGTAGTACCCGACCAATTGGCCGGGTGACTTGATCAGAATTTCGCCTTCTTCGCTGATGCGCACTTGCACCCCAGGCAGTGCAATCCCCACATAGCCTGGGGCGTTGTGGGCAGGGGTCGAATTGTGAGAGTAGGCAAAATCTTCAGTCATGGCATAACCTTCGATCAGATTCAGGCCCAAATGCTGGTACCAAGCAATTAAGTCTGCCGGAATCGGGGCTGAGCCACTGCCTGCGAGAAGTACTTGGTCTAGTCCTAGACCTTTCAGTACTTTGCGCCCAACGATTTTCCCAATCCAAGGCAAGCCTAGTAAACGTTCCAGTTTTTTGCTTGGAATCTTGTTTAAAACGCCTTCTTGAAATTTAAACCATAGACGCGGCACAGAAATGAATACGGTGGGGCGGGCGCGGTTCAGGTCTTGTATAAAAGTATCTAAGGATTCGGCGAAAAAGACACGCGTCTTGCCATTGATTAAAGAAGCACATTCCACCCATGCCCTTTCGAATACATGGGCTAGGGGCAGGTAAGACAAGACGCGGCGGTCGGCTGTTTCCCCTATGCGGCTGGCGATGTCTGTGGTGATGCCGACGCTGGCGTTGGTGATGCGTTCAAAACTGTGCATGACCCCTTTGGGCTGCCCTGTGGAGCCCGAGGTGTACATCAAAATGGCTATGTCGCTTGGACTGCGTTGCACAGATCCCGTGAGCGGTGAGGTGTTGCCAACAATGCTGTCCCATGATTCAAAATGGGTTGAAGGCGCGAGTGGGAACGCGATGCAGGGCAGTTTCCCCTCTACTGCGCTGGCTTGTTGCGGCCAAGTGTCGAGTTTACCAACAAACAACATGCAGGCACCGCTGTGATCCAAAACATAGCGTATGGTCTCGGCAGTTTCTGTTGGAAAAATGGCTACTGTGGTGCACCCTGCCATCCAAATTGCCAGTTCAGCCATGACGAAATGGGCACAGTTTTTAGACAAAATGGCGATGCGCGAACCGGGTTCAATCTGCTGTGTTTTGATGTAAGCGGCCATGCGCCTAGCTTGTTCCATGGTTTGCCGCCATGTGTAGTCAATGGTTTTTCCATTGCCTACAGGTTGTGTCATAAATACGCTGTATGGTAGTTGGGACTCGTGTTCATAAACAAAGTCAAGAATCAGTTTAGTTGCCATGGTGATTGAGTCTCCGGTCCCTAAAATTAAGGCGATTGTTTACGATAAACACACGGCCGTGTGCTGCTTCATCTAAATTCTAGGCTAAAAAATACACTTCAAATTCGCACCTGCGTGTATTGCTATCGTTCTTTGCATCTCCCCTTTATATTTTTTTGCATTTCTTTTTGCATTTTTTGCCGTACTGCCTGCGTAAGAAGAGTGCGCAGCATTGCTGGTTCTTTTATGTATGCGTC
Source organism: Rhodoferax sp. (assembly GCA_044369275.1). GTDB lineage: Bacteria > Pseudomonadota > Gammaproteobacteria > Burkholderiales > Burkholderiaceae_C > Allorhodoferax. The sequence goes on along the minus strand of JBIPME010000012.1, from coordinate 3,961 downwards.
CGATTATGCGGTTCTATTGCGCAGGTTAGCGCAGATAGCGCTTGAATTTTTGGAATGGAGCGCCATCTTCTGAAGGTGGATAAAGAAAAGAAGACGAAGACACAGGTTTTCAGCCATTTGGACAACTTCTCAGGTTGGCATATGGGGCATACTAGGGGCATACCCAAGTGGAAATCGAACCCTGTGTTTTTTCCATTGTTTATCGCAAAATAACCCCAACGCGCTGCCTTTTTTGACCACGTTTACGCTAGAAGCATTTAGCGGTGAAAATAGGGGGATAACGCATTTTCATTAATTTCATTCGAGCCCATTGTGACATCGCCCAATCTCTCAAAAAAAAATGACATTTCTTATTTGGACTCCATTACCAATGGGGTTTTTTCTGCCCCAACGGCTGGAGAGCGCGCTGCTCGAACAAAAGAATGGTTAGCGCGCAATCCCAACCAAGAACAGCTTGCCGAAGTCTTCAAAGAATTGAGTGTTAAAGACAAAGGCGCGGCTAAGCTGGTGCGCGAGCTCTTGGACGAAGCCAAGCGCACCAAAGGTCAAGCATTGTTGTCCGCTGATTGGGCCGCTAAGGCACAAGCGCTGCTTGCGTTGACCAAAGTCAATATCGCCGATGCCATGGCTTGGCAAAGAGACGCTGCAAAAGCGGGGGCTCCTTTGAGCAAAGAGCCGTTGGCATCTCTCAAAACGCTGTTAGCCGAACGCATACGCAGCATTGAGGACTTGCAACACCAAGTTCAAATACAGCGTGAGGCGGCCGTGTTGCTTGCACAACGCATTGAAGTGCTGTCCACCAAGTCGTGGGTCGACGCCCAATTGGCTGGACCTAGCTTGAAGACGGATGTGATGCACTGGCAGCTGCAAGCCAAGGAACTGACTTCGCATACCAGTTGGGAGAGCGTTGATCTCAAATTTCCGCCCTTGCTTGAAGCTTCGCGCAGCCAGCTCTTGGTGGTTTGGGATGCCTTTGAGGGTGCATTGACACTGGCCATTGCGGCGGGTGCCGACCCTGCTGCAACGCTGCCGCCCGTGCGAGTTTGGGCAGATGAAATACGCATTGCACGGGGAGTGCCCCTAGAGGCGGCGACTAAACCCACCAAGCCGGTGGTCGACCCCGAGGTGCGCGCCCAAGCAACGCTAGTGATTACAGAAACATTGGCGAAATTAGAAGCAGAAATGGCCAAAGGCCATGGTAAGGCCAGCGCTGGTGCCGCCAGTGCGCTGCGACAAGCCCTTAAAGAGTCCGCTAAGCTTATCGATAGCAAACTAGAGGGGCAGGCCAATGCTGCGTTGGCTGCTGCGGGTGAGCTAGAGGGCTGGCAACGTTGGCGTGCAGACCAATTGCGAGAAGAGCTGGTTAACAAAGCCGAAGCACTGCTCAAGCGCCCTGCGGGCCAAGAAATTGGCGGTCGCAAAATGCAAGAAAACTTGCGCACCTTGCGTGACCAATGGAAAGAAACAGATCAAGGCGGTGTGCCCAACCATGTGCTGTGGAGACGCTTTGATGCGGCATGCAACGAAGCCTATAAAGTGGTTGAGGCATGGCTGGAAAAAATCAAGGCCGATGCAGCCCAGAACAAGGCACAGCGCTTAGAACTCATTGAAGAGATGAATGCGTGGGCGCTTGAGAATCGCACTGCGCGCGATGGTGATTGGAAGGGCTTTCACCGCATCTTGCACCAATTCGCTGAGCGTTGGAGAAACTCTGGACAGGTAAGCGACAAAGTTTTTGCAGAGTTGCAAATTCTGTGGAAGCAAGCTATAGACCAAGCCGCAGCCCCTTTAGAGGCCCTGCAAAGTGAAAGCTTGGTGGTACGCCAATCCATGATTGAAGAGTCCAAACAGCTGGGTGAAGCCCCTGTTTTGCGGATCGATTCGGTCAGAGCGTTGCAGCAGCGTTGGCAAGTAGAAGTGCACCGTGTCCCTCTGGAGCGTCGCCAAGAGCAAAAACTCTGGGATGCTTTTAGAAAGCCCATTGATGAGGCGTTCAACCGAAAAACGGCAGAGCGTGAAAAAGCAGAAGTTGCACTGAATTCGCGTGATCGTGTTGTTTTACAAGCTTCTAAAGCCTTAGAAGCAGCGAACCAGTCAGGTGACGCCAAGGCCATCCGTGACGCAATGGCTGTATTGGATGCGGCTTTAAAAGGACAAGCGCAAGCACAAGAGCTTATGCAAACCACAAGCGCCGAGCTTGCCAACCAAGCAGCGGTTCAAGCCGATCCGGCCCAGCCATCGGTTGAATTGGCGCAAGGCAATCAGGCCGAAGGTGTGGCCAGCGACAACGCCATGGACTCTGCCCCAGAGTTGAGCACAGAGGCCGTAACACCAGTGCTCCCCAGACCCGTGCACAAGCCGGTGGTTGCAGTGCGTGGCGATGACAGGCCCGGTATGAAGAAAGACGCGCCAGCAGAAGGGCGTAGCGGTGCTAAGCCTGCAACATCGAGAGACGGACAGCGAAAAGACGGTGCGCGCAATTCACGCGATAGCAAAAATGGCAGCAATGCTGCGAATGGCAGAGAGGGGGCTCGCGCCACTGCCTGGCAGCCAGATGCGCCCCGCCTTGGTGATACTGCGTTCAGGGCCCAAAGAGAGGCTTTGGAAAATGCGCAGCATGCGCTGAAAAATCTAGCAGCCCAAGCCCATGGCGAGGCATTGACACAACTTCTCCAAGCATGGGAGAAAAAAGAGGCTAACTTAATTCCAAAAACCCAAGATTTGGGCAATAAGAACAGCCAAAGCTTTCGGGCTTTGTGGCAACAAGCGATTGAAGGGAAAAAGTCTTTTTCTGAGAGCCCTAGCGACGCCCTGTTGCGGCTTGAAATAGCCTCTGAAGTACCAACGCCTGCTGAACATCTGAATGGCCGCAGGGCCTTGCAATTGCAGTTGCTCACCCGACGCAATGCCCCTACGCCATTAGAAACTTGGGGTACAGATGCCGCAGTCGTTTTTGCCAATGCATTTGATGCCCAAAATGCGCGCAGACTCCAGACCGTACTTAAAGTGCTGTTAAAACGCGGATAGATTGCAGGTTATCCCCTGTGGGGATAACCTGCTGCTGTTTGTAATAGGGTCGCCGTTAACGGCCTATTCAAGACAGTTTGTAAGGCATGCCATGCGTAAAATGCGTGCGATCTAAGCATCTAAGCAATACGTGTATTGCTTAGATGCAATCGTTTGTACTTTCAGAAAACTAACGCAAAGTTTGCAAGCGGTCTATTTTGATGACGCTTTCGCTATCTTTTGTTAGGCGAAGCACTTCAGCCCTGGCAGGGGTAGTTTCTAAATCCCAATCGCTGAGCACGATACGGTTTTTATTTTCCCCCAGCGCGTGTATAGCAGGCTGATGGGTATGTCCATGAATGCAATGCGTTGCGTTCATGTTATGCATTAGTGCCAATACTGCGGCTTGGTCAATATCAGCATAGCTGCTGGGCGAATTTTTCTTTTTTTGTTCACTTTGGGCACGCAGTGCTCTTGCAATTTCTAAGCGCTCAGCCAAAGGCTTCGACAAAAAATCATCTTGCCAGTCGGAGCGCCTAACCATTGTTCTGAAAGTTTGGTAGCGTGTATCGGCTAGACACCAAGCATCACCGTGGCCTAATAAAAAACGTTCGACTCCAAATTGCAAGATACTAGGATCTTTTAAGTATTTGGCGTTGCATGCCGAAATCAGCGATTCTCGCATTAAAAAATCACGATTACCAAGCATTATGTAAAGTGGGATGCGACTTCCAACTGCGCTGAGAATTTGAGCACATTGGTACTCAAAACTTTGGGTGTCATTTAAAACATCATCGCCAATCCACACCTCAAATAAATCGCCCAAAATCATCAGGGCATCTGCATCGGTACGAAGCATGTAGTTGGACCATGCTTCGTACGTGCCCAATGCATTGGCATGCAAATGAATGTCCGAAATTATGTCGACATAGCGCCATTGAGCAGGCGCAACCAA
>JBIPME010000273.1:0-3671 GCA_044369275.1 Rhodoferax sp. | reverse complement strand
AGTGGTCAACCACAAAAGCACGAAGGCCAGTAGCCCAAGCAAAAGTGAGGCCCATGTGTATGAGCCGCCCAGGCGTTGCTTCACCTCTTCAGGGGTTTCATCGCGCTGACTCAGAATGGCCACTTCACCACGGCTGTAACGCTCGCTTTGCACATCTGGTGTGTCGGGCGCAGAGGCCATCGGGAGCCCCTCATGGTTGGCCTCTGCTCTATTGAGCAAGGTGCTGGAATGGTCACGCAACGACTGACTGTCATTGGCCTGCTGGCGTTGGACACGCTCGCGCGCGTCCAGAATTTCAAAGTTGTTTAAACGTATGACGACCGCACAGCGATCACTCATGACCACCTGCGCTTCGTTCTGGGTGGCGGCACAGTCTAAGGCGTTATAAGGCAGAAAAACATCGACACCACCGATGGTGTTGTGGGCAGTGTGAGACCCTTGAAATATCAGGCCATGTTGCAGGAAATGCCCACTCAGGGCGCGCACCTTGTTGTCTACTGTGATTTTTTGTGCCAATAAAAACGGCTGTAGCGCGGCTTTTTCTTCATCGCTTAAATTGCGCAGGACCGGACTGTTGCGGAGTTTTTGATAAGCCGCCTTATTGCCGCTGCGACGCTTGTAATAACGGATGACGTTGTAACCGCCATAGGCCAACAGACAGAGGTTAAAAAAAGTAAACAAATCCATAAATTCTCCATACCCAGGTGTCATTATCAAAAATCAATTTTAAATTTCTTTCTGGACCATAATCGTCCTCATGCGGTTGGATTTTCTATCCGCCTCGGCGGCGTAGGCCCGATGACCATCGCCATGTTGTTGGTCAACACCTTAGAGTCGGCAAAACGCGCAGCTACCTAAGCTTGCGCTACATTCAAATAAAAATGAAGAATCATCTTTGATGCACTTAAATTTTCTTGCAAAGAACCCCCCCTCAACTCACTGGCAATGGCCTTCGCGCACATGGATAGGATTGATGTTTCTGACTGGCTTGCTGGCTCTATCGGTCTCGGTTCACGCCACTGACTTTGGCGTAGCTTTCAAAGCGGCCATTGGCAGAGACCAGGAAGACCGAAACGCTATTGATAACTTGCCAGCCGACAGCATTTGGGGTGGCGCAAGAGACAACAACTGGGCTGTGATGCAAAAGCATCTGGAGGCTGGGGTTTTTATCGATGCACCCGCCCCGATCCGTGAAGTACTGACGCCATTGATACTCGCGCTGAAGTTCAAGCACTTGGATGCAGTTGCTGAGTTACTCAAAAAGGGGGCCAATCCCAATCAACGTTCCGAGTATGGTTTCTCTGCGCTCTACTATGCGTTTGGGGCGGGTATCGGTCAAACCCCTGAAAAGTATGACACGCGGTTTTTAGCTCTTTTGTTGAAATATGGTGCCGACCCTTACTCGCATAGCAAATACCGAGACCCAGTTATGCTGGATGCCGCCAAATCTAAAGAAGCGCGAGCCATTGAATTTTTATTGAAGCAAGGCCTAGAGGTTGATCGTGCCTACGGGGAGGAGTGCAAAACCGCATTGAGCGTAGCTTCCTTTGAAACCATGGGGTTATTGCTCAAAGCGGGTGCCAACCCCAATCCGGTCAGTGGGTCGCTCAGTGAGCGGAGCGAAAAATTTCTCACAACCCCGCTTAGAGATGCCAGTCAAAGTGATTCCGTTCGGTTTGATGCTCAGCTTTCATACAATTCTCATGCCAAGGAAAAAAATGATTCCCCCAAACTCGAATTGCTGCTGCGCTCCGGTGCGAACCCACGCATGGTGCATTGGTCTTTCACAATCCCCCGCCCGCGCACTTTGCGATGCGAATCGGGTGGCCTAACAGGTTGGGCGGATTTACCCGAGGAGGACAACGAAAACTACCCTAGAGGCTTTGAAAAAATCCTTTACCAAAACGCATCAAAACCCAAACTATTTGATGCGCTCTTGCGCGCTGCAGCGCCGATTGAACAGGGCGAAATCCACTACAGTGCGGTGTACACGACTGTGCGTTTTAGCTTGCGCAAGGTCCGCAACAGTATTGATAGCGTTCAGGACTCCATCCAAAAAGGTTACCTTAGGCCACACAACACCGAAGATTGGTTGCCCTATACGGAGCTGCTGGATTTGCTGAAACAACAAGAGCAATACCTGAATCAAAGTCTATCGCGCTTGTTTGAGCTCGGAACTCCCTTCAGCCCACCCGTGCGCTTAGAGAACGGTTCTTTCGAAAACTATTGGAAATCAGACCGCTTCCCTTCGTTGTTGGAAGATGAAAAGGATGACGAACTCTTTGAGCGCTGGCTTGCGCAAGGAGCCAGTCCATTCATCCTTAACAAAAACGGAGAGGGGTTGTTTCGCAAAGCGATCCAAACAGGCAATGTGCGCCGATTAAAGGCCCTTGGTCAGCACATGGACTTGGCGATGAAAATTGCGCCTTGGTGTCAAGCCACAGTCCAACAACTCATTCCAGACACCCGCTACAAGAAAGATGCTCAGCTCATACAAGTGAGTCAATCCCTCGTGCGCCAATTGATGCAATCTCAAGGTTGTCAGCAGCACAAACCCACAAGCGACATTGCCGCTGAATTCTTAGCACGTCAAGTGGCCACACCCTAAGCACCCCAACGCGTTCTCGATGGCGTGGTGCTGGGCATGCGAACAACGCAGCCCTGCCCATCGGCGCTGATCGAAATATCTCAGGGCGACTGGCCCTGAACAAGCGCTCAGGCAGGCTCAGTGGTAGTCGTCTTCGCGCTGGTGGCGAATGGCACCGACGATGACCGTGGTGTTGTTGATGATTTCAAAAAGCGCCACATAACCTGTGTTGCCAAAAGCGATGATCAATTCGCGTGTAAAAGGGCTGTCTCCGACTTTACGACATACGAAAGGCGATGTTCGCAACAGGCCAATGCCAGCATGTATGGCATGTCGCGCTTTTTCGGGGATAGCCATATCCCCGGTTGGACTGTCCAGCTCGCGCTGGATCAGAAAATCAAAAATTCGCTGCAAGTCTTCATTGGCAGCGGCGCTGAACTGAACTGTGAAGTTCATGCTTTGCGTTGTGCCTGGGTCTTGCGTGCTGCAGCCAGTTTGGCATCGAGTTGGGCCAAGACATCATCAGCAGCGATGCCGTTGCCCAAGCGCTGGGTTTCCTCAATGGCTGCCATGCCACGTCGCACAAATTCGGTTTGGTTTTGTCGCTTCAAAACCATTTGACGCACCGCGTTTTCAACGAATTGAGAAAGCGACTCGCCTTGTTCAAGGACGCTCTCGATTTCCCCCCTGAACGCCGGGGCCACACGGATGGGGGGAATGGTGGAGGTTTTCATGGGCGGATTGTATTGCAAATGCAATCCGTGTCATTCGGCAGTCGCCTTCGGCTTGAAAAACATCGGATAAGCCCTTTGCACCGTCGGTGCTGTCAAAGGCCCAGCTGTGGCACTGATCCAGGAAATAGGGCGCATGGGTCATTTCGAGGTGGGGCTGGCCTGCCAATTCGCGCCGTTGCTACTTTGATCGGTTTGGTTTGTCGTTACCGTTGATCGGTAGTGCCAAGGAGAATGTAAAAAAGCGCTGCATCAAAAAAGCCCCGCAACCCAAAAGCCTGCGGGGCTTGTTTTAACTTGATAGCCAATCAGGCAAAAAACTTGGCCACGCTTTGCAGCGTGCGGTACACGCC
>JBIPME010000272.1:0-3682 GCA_044369275.1 Rhodoferax sp. | reverse complement strand
ATTTGCGCCAGGTCAGGCCTTGGCGGTTGATGAGCGTATCGCGCCCCAGCAGCGCCAAGCCGCTGTGCAGCAGCGCAGTCGGTACGCCTTGCTTCTTAAAGTCGTGAAACACAAAGGCGACGCCCTGTTGTGTAAGCCAGGTGCGGGCTTTTTGAACGGTGTCGCAATTGGCAATGCCGTAGACAATAATAATTTTCATGCCCGCAATGATGCCATTGTCCGCGCGTGCACCCGCAGCGACAGGCTGGGCGACAATCGGGCATCCTATTTTTCGGTGACTTATGACCTCTGCATTTACCACTTTGTCCGAATGGCTTGCCTATTGCGAGCAATTGCACCCCCACGCCATCGATATGGGGCTTGACCGTGTGAAAACGGTGGCCCAGCGCATGCAGCTGCGCTTTGCGTGCCCCGTTATCACCGTGGCAGGGACCAACGGCAAGGGCTCTACCTGCGCCATGTTGGAGTCCATTTTGGGGCAGGCGGGCTACCGCACCGGGGTGTACAGCTCGCCCCATTTGGTGCACTTTGAAGAGCGGCTGCGCCTCAATGGCGCCTCCATTGCGGCGTCCGCTTTGCTGGCGGGTTTTGAAGCCGTAGAGCGCGCCCGGTTGCACAACGGCGAGGAGATTTCGTTAACCTATTTTGAGTTCAGCACCTTGGCCATTTTTGAGGTTATGCGCCACAGCCAGTTGGATGTGGCGATTTTGGAGGTGGGCTTGGGCGGGCGTTTGGATGCGGTGAATGTGATTGATCCAGATTGTGCGGTGATTACCAGCATCGATTTAGACCATACCGAGCTGCTGGGGCCAGACCGCGAAACCATTGGTTTCGAGAAAGCGGGCATCATGCGCGCGCACATACCGGTCGTCGTGAGCGACCCCGTGCCGCCCCAAAGCGTGCTGGACCGCGCACAGGCCTTGGGGGCCGACCTTTGGCGGGTGGGCACCGACTTCAATGTGGCGGGTGATCCGCAGCAGTGGGGCTGGGCCGGGCGGGGCAGGCGTTACAGCGGGCTGGCGTACCCCGCGCTGCGGGGGGCCAACCAACTGGTCAACGCAGCGGGCGTGCTGGCCGCACTGACGGCGTTGCGCGACAAACTCCCCGTCACCGCCCAAGCCGTGCGCAATGGTTTTGCTTTTGTCGAGCTGACAGGGCGCTTTCAAATCATTCCCGGCCAGCCGACTTTGGTGTTGGACGTGGCGCACAACCCCCATTCGGTGGCGGCATTGACCGCCAATTTAGACGCCATGGGCTTCTTCCCTGCCACGCACGCGGTCTTTGGTGCCATGGCCGACAAAGACCTCGCCAGCATGTTCGCCAGGCTCAGCCCGATCATGGACTGTTGGTATTTCACCGATTTGCCCACCCCGCGCGCGGCCAGCGGGGCGGCACTGCAACAGGCATGGGCGGCACAAAACACCCGCAAAGACACCCATGCCCAGTCCTTTGCAACACCCGCGCAGGCATTGCAAGCGGCCATTGCAGCGGCGGCCCCCGCTGATAGAATCGTGGTCTTTGGCTCTTTCTATACGGTAGGCGGTGTGCTGGAGCAAGGCATTCCCCGTATGCTGGCAAAGCATCTCAGCGCCTAATCCTTTCGTTTAAACCTTCCGTTCAACCCGCACCTCAACCCTCATAGCGCATCCATGGCATTGTTTAAATTTCGCAAAGCAGACGATGATCGCCCCAACTCCAGTCAGGCGACGCAAAGCATTGAGATGTTGCGCAAGCGCGCGCTGCACCGCCTGATTGGGTCTGCGGTTTTGGTGCTGCTCGGGGTGGTGGGGCTCCCGTTGCTGTTTGACCACCAGCCGCGCCCGATTACGGTGGACATTCCCATCGAAATTCCCGACGCGGCCAAAGTGCCCCCCTTGGGCAGCGCTTCGGCCCCAGTGATCGTTCCAAACAGTTCCCCAGGAAGCTCTTCGCTGAGCGCCCCGGCGACCTCCCCGGTCAACGTGCCAGCCGCTAGCAACCCGGCTCCCGCAGCGACAGCGGGCAGGGCGCCGGTTGTCGCCCCGCCGGTTGTGGTGCCGCCTGCCTCAGCGCCCCAGCCAGTGGCTGCAAAACCCACGGCAGCACCGCAGCCAGCACAAGTCCCTAAAACGGTCCCTGCGGCCTCTGAAAAACCAGCCACAACGACCAACAAACCCACAGACAAGCCCACAGAAAAACCTACAGACAAGCCGAGCGAAAAACCCACCGAAAAACCGGTTGCCGCACCAGAGAAAAGCAAAATCCCAGACGATGGCGCCAAAGCCCGCGCTTTGCTAGAGGGAAGAACGCCCCCCAAAGAGCCCGCGCAGAGCAAGGCCACGAACGACGCTGAGGTGGGGCGCTTTGTGGTGCAGTTTGGCGCATTCACCGATGTTCAAAAGGCCCGCGAGGCCCGTCTCAAGGTGGAAAAAGCAGGCTTTAAGACCTATGCGCAGGTAGTGGAGTCCGCGCAGGGTAAAAAATACCGCGTGCGTGTTGGGCCCTATACCCAGAAAAATGAAGCCGACAAAGCGGCCCAAAAAATCAAAGCGCTCGATCTTCCGGCAGCTGTTTTGAAGCTCTAGCCCCAGCCGCACCATGCCTACGCTGGACTGGATTTTTTTGTCGGTGTTGGCCGCATCCATGCTGCTGGGGGCTTGGCGTGGTTTGGTGTCTGAAATCTTGTCTTTGCTAGGTTGGATTGCGGCTTTTATGTTGGCGCAATGGTATGCACCGCAAGCAGCAGCCTGGCTCCCAGTGGCGGGGGCTGCGGCTCCTTTGCAGTATGCGGCGGGCTTTGTGGTGGTGTTTGTGGCCACTGTTTTCACGGCTGGAATCGTGGCTTTTGGGGCGCGTGGGCTGATTTCGGCGGTAGGCCTGCGCCCGAGTGACCGCTTGCTGGGTGCGGGCTTTGGCCTGATGCGCGGGGCGTTGTTGGTGGTGGCAGTGACGGTGGTGGTGAGCATCACGCCGCTGAAAAACTCCAAAGATTGGCAAGCCTCGCAAGGGGTGTTGGTGGCAAAGTTGATTTTGAATGGACTCAAGCCTATCTTGCCGCCCCAGTTTGGATCGTATTTATCTTCATGAGTAAAAAATTATGTGTGGAATAGTCGGCGTTGTTGGTAATGCACCGGTGAATCAATTAATCTATGACGCACTGCTTTTGTTGCAGCACCGTGGCCAAGATGCTGCGGGCATCGTCACCCAGCAAGAGCGTAAATTTTTTATGCACAAAGCCAAGGGCATGGTGCGCGATGTGTTTCGCACCCGCAATATGCGCTCCTTGCCCGGCAACTGTGGCCTGGGTCAGGTGCGCTACCCCACCGCAGGCAATGCCTTCAGCGAAGAAGAGGCGCAGCCCTTTTATGTCAACGCCCCCTTTGGCATTGTCTTGGTGCACAACGGCAATTTAACCAATGCGCAAGCGCTCAAAGACGAGCTCTTTAACACCGATCACCGGCACATCAACACCCAAAGCGACTCCGAGGTTCTGCTCAATGTGCTGGCCCACGAAATTGAGAAAACCACCCGTGGCTTGCCTTTGCAGCCGCAAGACATCTTTTCGGCGGTGCGCAATGTGCACCTGCGCCTCAAAGGCTCGTACGCCGTTATCGCCTTAATTGCGGGCCACGGCGTGCTTGCGTTTCGCGACCCCTTCGGCATTCGGCCTTTGTGCATGGGGCGCAACGCGGACAGTATTGTC
>JBIPME010000271.1:0-3685 GCA_044369275.1 Rhodoferax sp. | reverse complement strand
AAGGCCAGCAGCAAATCCGGAATCAGCGTGCACAACTCCCCTGTGGCGATGGCCACATCGGCATCAAAGCCTTCGTCTTTTTCGACGGAAGTCCCTTCAAACACCACATCGAGAAAACTGATTTTTTTAAGCTGCATCCCCTCGGTCAACGAAAACGACACCCGCCCATCCCAAGTCATCGCCAAGCGCGTGGGCAGCTTGCCCTCCTCTACATGCTGCTTGACCTCCTGCGTGTCCAAAGCATGGCGCACATAGCGCACCACCGACTTCGACTCATCCGTCGCCTTCAGCTCGCACTCGCGGTCCACGCTAAAACCCGCAGGCGACTCCTGGGTAATCAGCCACGACGCCATGGCGGCTTGGGGCGACATCTGGGTGTTGATCAACGCCACACCCAAACCCGCCAACGACTTCACCAACATCGTCACCACCTCGTCGGCACTGCCTTGGCTGCTTGCGTCGAGCACCAGCAAACGGGTGGCGGGGTCTATCCACACCCACACCGACGATTCCTTGCTAAAAGCCATGGGCATCAAAGACATCTTCACATCCTCTTTGATGTCGCGCACCTCCTTCTTACCCGGCTTGCGGCCCGTGGTGGTCTCAATCTGCTCGCAACGCTCTTTGGCTTTGCGCGCCACCACCGAGCCCGGCACCACCTTGGTTTCAATTTTGAGCTTCAAAATATGCTGCCCCGCCACCGCCTCCACCAGCGGCCCATGCGCCTGCCCACGCGGCTCAGCCCACCCAACCGCCTTTTCTTGGCTAGCCCCACAGGGCACAAAACGCTCCGCATCCAGCGCCTCTTCGATTTGCAACAACGTAGGGCTCCAGCCCTCTGCAATACGGTACATGATGGCATTTTTAAACACAGGTCACCTTTACTTTTCAGCACTTACCGAAATAAAAAAGCCAACCGCAGAAGTTGGCTTGGGGATAGGGAGTTTTCAGGTCCGGTTCATTTTAGCTTGGGGCGATCTGTGCGGGGGCGGGTTGAGCAAGCGCTCCCAGTGGGTGATGCGCATGCCTTTTTTGATTTTTTGGTATTGAATCGTCTGGCCCGGCTGGAGTTTGTTGGGCTCTATGCTGTTGAGGTAGCGCAGGTTATTGAGAGATGAACCTGTGTCTTTCGCAAAAATAAAATATATTGATATAATTTAAAACCAATAACAAAAGACAAGACCTCATTAAATATGCTTTACAAGGCTTGCGTTAAATAGCGAACCAAGCGCATTGAAGCCGCTGCCTAAGATGACAAAGGCGCATCCAGCCGTTGCTTTGCTTGCACCACTTTAAGGAGATTTCAATTGACCACTGTTTCTTCAACACCCAACCGCAAAAGCCCACGGGAGAAGAAAGATGAGGGCATAGAAAACCCGCACGACCCTTCGATTCCCGACATACGCTATCACCCACCGGGCATCGACCCCGAGCCTGAACCTAGCGGCGATGTGCGGGTGCCTGGGCCTGATCCACTGCAAGAACCGAAAAAGAGCGACGCCCCCCCCGGGCTTGGTCTGGATTTGCCACTGCCGCATGAGCGCGACCAGTCAACCCCCAACACAAACCCACAACCTGACCCGGTCATGCTGCAAGCCAAACGTGACTTGGACGCAGGGCTGGTGGACACCGATATGCGCGCTACGCCAGGTTTGGATGCAAAAAAACGCCGCGAGTTGGTGCCTGGGCCGGGCGGAAAACCGCCGTCCGAAACTTTCAAAAAAACACCTTGACGATGCCGCTGCTGTGGCTGTGGCTATGGCTGCAAGGGCCAAAAGACTTCACGCCAAGTGAGCAGACGCACATACCGCCGCAAGCGGCAGCAATAGAGTGGGCACAGAACCCATTGACCAATGCGTCGCAATGACTGCATTGGCATGTATCAGGTTCATTCACTTAATAAACAGGAGTTTCGACATGAATCAAACACAAGCAGTCGCTTTCGGGAATTCGCCGATCAAGGCCTCCAAGGTCATAGGCACGGATGTTGTCAATTCCGTGGGGAAAAATCTTGGCGACATCAAGGAGATCATGCTAGACCCCGCGAGCGGAAAAGTGGCCTATGCGGTGCTCTCATTTGGAGGATTCCTCGGCTTGGGCGAAAAACTCTATGCCGTGCCGTTTTCAGCGCTCGCCTACGACCATGCGCAAGACGAGTACACCTTGGACGTGAGCGAGGATCGCCTGACCAGCGCACCTAGTTTTGACGCTTCAAACTGGCCCACCATGGCCAACGAGGAGTGGAACCGCGGCATCTACAAGTTTTATGAAAAACGCCCTTATTGGGAAATCTAAGTCCTGAAAGCTGGGGCATTTGCACAACAAGCATCTGCCCTTCACTTTTTAACTTTCAATGCAAGGAGAATTTATGACTCTCAGCAAATCAGCCGCCACAAGCACCGCCCCTCGATCGGCGAAGAACACAAGAAGTACGCCCCGCCAAAGCGTTTTGACCCTGCTCAAAGAGGACCACCGGGAGGTCAAAAAACTTTTCACGGCCTATCAAAAATTGGTAAACATTGACGCATCAACGGCCCAGCGCCGTATCGCAGTTCAGCAAATATGCACCATGCTCACAGTCCACGCTGCGGTGGAAGAAGAGTTGTTCTACCCCGCTTTACGCACAGGCTCAGAGGAGGCAAAAGACCTGCTCGATGAGGCCGAAGTTGAGCATGCATCCGTGAAAGACTTGGTTGCGCAATTGCAAAAAATGGATCCCACGGTTTTTTTGTACAACGCCAAAGTTAAAGTCTTGGCCGAATACGTCAACCACCATGTGAAAGAGGAAGAGACTGAGTTGTTTCCCAAGGCGAAGAAAGCAGGGCTAGACCTTGAGGACCTGGGTATGCAAGTCCAAAATCGAAAAAAAGAACTCATGGCGGACCCCGTGATCCAATGATGGGCCCCAATTCGCACCCGGGAGAACTTGATGACCAAGTACAGCAAGAAAGCATCCGACAAGGTAGGCCAAGCGCTGCATGAACTCAAACGCGGTGAACTCAAGAGTGGTCGATCCGGCAAAACCGTGACCAGCCGCAAACAAGCCATCGCCATTGGATTGTCAGAGGCCCGCGCAGAAGGTGCGAAAGTCCCTCCCGTTAAGACAAGCAAGCCCCAATCGCGGCAGTAAAACAGCCGCAGCCTCTTGGGCGCATACAGTGGTGGGGGCTATGTACAGTGGTGGGGGCTATGTACAGTGGTTGGGGCTATGAACAGGCCGATGCGGCATTGAATTGGCGGATGCGTTCGGCGCTGCCGGGGTGGCTGTCTAGCATGCCGGTCTCGCCGGGGCGCTTGTCCAAGCGTTGCAGGATGTCGGCAAACCGCTGGGGCGACACGCAAGCGCTTTGCAGCCAATGCAAGGCGAAGTCATCGGCCTCACGCTCCATGCTCCGTGAATAACCCGTTTGCATGAGCACAGCAGGCAAACCTGCCGCCACGTCGGACACACTGCCCAGATCACCGGTGATGGCCACCAAAATCACCCCCGCCCCCAGCGACTGCAAGGCCATGCGCAAACCATGCTTCAACTGCACATGCCCCAGCTCGTGCGACAGCACGGCAAGTATTTCTTCGTCATGGCGCGCCAACAAAACCAACTCATCGGTCACCACCACGGTGCCGCCAGGCAGGGCCATGGCATTGGCCCCGATGCGTTTGCCTTGCCGAAACAAAAGCGTGTACG
>JBIPME010000011.1:0-11505 GCA_044369275.1 Rhodoferax sp. | reverse complement strand
CCGGCATCTTGGGTGACCACGCCCTTGCCTTCGATGTGGGCGGCGTAGCCCAGGAGCTGGCCAATGGTGATGACGCCGGTGCCGCCAATGCCTGCGACCACAATGCCCCACACGCCCGTGGGGGTCTGCGCCGCGCTGGGCAGCGTGGGCAGGGGCAGGTCTGGGGCAGGGGCTTGGGCTTGGGGCGCTAATGGGGTTGCGGGCTGGGCCGCAGCCTGCGCACCCTGCACACCGTGCATGGCCTTGGTGGTGGCGCTGGTGGCGCTGGTGGCGTTCATGGCGTTCGGCAAGGCTGGCTTGGCCCGCAATTTGCCGCCTTGCACGCTGACAAAGCTGGGGCAAAAGCCTTGGTTGCAGGCGTAGTCTTTGTTGCAGGTGCTTTGGTTGATCTGGCGTTTGCGGCCGAGTTCGGTTTCCAGCGGCTCTATGCTCATGCAGTTGCTTTGCACGCCGCAGTCGCCGCAGCCTTCGCAGACCAGGTCGTTGATCACCAGGCGCTTCTGGGGGTCTACCAAGGTGCCGCGTTTGCGGCGGCGGCGTTTTTCGGTGGCGCAGGTTTGGTCGTAAATGATGACCGAGGTGCCTTTGAGCAAGCGAAATTCCCGTTGCACGCGGTCCAACCCATCGCGGTGTTCGATGGCAATGCCCTCGGGCAAGCCGGTGCGGTGGCGGTATTTTTCCGGCTCGTCGGTGACGATGGTGATTTTGCAGGCCCCTTCGGCGCGCATGGACTGGGCGATTTGCACCACCGAATGGCCCTCGGCGCGCTCGCCCACTTGTTGGCCGCCGGTCATGGCAACGGCGTCGTTGTAGAGGATTTTGTAGGTGATGTTCACCCCAGCGGCAATGCTTTGGCGCACCGCCAAGAGCCCGCTGTGGAAGTAGGTGCCATCGCCCAAATTGGCAAACACGTGCTGCTCGTGGCTAAAGGGTTGCTGTCCCACCCAAGGCACGCCCTCGCCCCCCATTTGGGTAAAGCCGAGGGTGGCGCGGTCCATCCAAATCGTCATGAAATGGCAGCCTATACCGGCCATGGCGCGTGAGCCTTCGGGCACTTGGGTCGAGGTGTTGTGCGGGCAGCCGGAGCAAAACCATGGCGGGCGCTGGGCCTCGTTGTGCGCGGCTTGCAGCGTGAGCGTGTGCATGGCGCTTTCTTTGGCGTCGAGAATGGCCAGTTGCGCTTGGATGCGTGCGGCCATGTCAGCGGATAAGCCCAGTTTGTGCAGGCGCTGCGCAATGGCGCGGGCAATGATGGCGGGCGACAGGTCGGCATTGGCGCGCAGCAGGGTGTTGTTGCTGGGGTTGGGCATGGACCACTCGCCACCCCCGCCGTAGTGGTCATCGCCCGCGACCTCGTTGAACTTGCCCACGACCGTGGGGCGCACGTCGGGACGCCAGTTGTAGAGCTCTTCTTTGAGCTGGTATTCAATGATTTGGCGCTTTTCCTCGACCACCAGTATGTCTTGCAAGCCCTTGGCGAACTCGCGGGTGAGCTGCGCCTCCAGCGGCCACACCACGCCGACTTTGTGCAGGCGAATGCCCAGCGTGCGGCAGCTCGCATCGTCCAGCCCCAAGTCCAACAGGGCCTGGCGCGTGTCGTTAAAGGCTTTGCCGCTGGCGATCAGGCCCAGGCGGTCGTGGGGGCCTTCGATCACGTTGTAGTTGAGCCGATTGGCGCGAATGTAGGCCAGCGCGGCATACCATTTGTAGTCAAACAAGCGCGCCTCTTGCTCCAAGGCCGCGTCGGGCCAGCGAATGTGCAGTCCACCCGGGGGCAGCACAAAGTCCGTTGGCACCACAATGTTGACCCGGTCCGCATCGACGTGCACGGTGGCACTGGACTCCACAATCTCCTGAATCGTCTTCATCCCCGCCCACACGCCAGAGAAGCGGCTCATGGCAAACGCGTGCAGCCCCAGATCGAGGATTTCTTGCACATTGGCCGGAAAAAACACGGGCGAGCCGCAGGCCTTGAAAATATGGTCGCTCTGGTGCGCTGCCGTGGAGCTTTTGGAAATGTGGTCATCGCCCGCCACCGCAATCACCCCACCCCACGGCGTGGTGCCCGCCATGTTGGCGTGCTTGAACACGTCAGAGCAGCGGTCCACGCCAGGCCCCTTGCCGTACCAGATGCCAAACACACCGTCGTACTTGTTGCTGCCCGGCGGCGCAAAGCCCAATTGCTGGGTGCCCCACAAAGCGGTGGCCGCCAACTCTTCGTTAACGCCGGGCTGGAACACAATGTTGTGCGCCGCCAAATGCGTTTGCGCCTTCACCAGCGCCTGGTCGTAACCGCCCAAAGGCGAGCCCCGGTAGCCGCTAATAAAGCCTGCGGTGTGCTTGCCCACGGCGGCGTCGCGTACCTGCTGGAGCATGGGCAAGCGCACCAAGGCTTGGATGCCGCTCATGAACACAGGGCCACGCGCTAGGCGGTATTTGTCTTCCAAACTGAGGTCGGCGCGCCCCAACGGCACGGCACCCACGTCGAGCAAAGCGGTTTCTTGACCCATGGTACGCACTCCAAAACTAATGTTTTTAAAGTGTAGGGTGGTATGGCTGAGAGGTGCTTTCTTTGTTTAGCCTATTTCAGTCCTAAAATGAAAGAGTCTTTCTTTTGAATGCCACTTATGGAAACACCTAACCCCAATAAGCACATTAACCGCATTGACCACGTTGACCGCACAGAGCAGTTTGATGCGCTGGAGCCCGCCGACCCCGCAGCGCAACTTGCGCAAGCGCAGCAACACGATGGGCTGCAGGCGCTGGACGCGTTTGACGTGGCTATCTTGGAGGCGCTGCAAAGCGAGGGCAGGCTGAGCAATGCCGACCTCGCCATCCGCGTTGGGCTTAGCGCTGCGCCGTGCTGGCGGCGGGTGAAAGCGCTGGAGAAAAATGGCTTTATCACCGGCTACCGCGCCGAGATCAACCGCCAAAAAATTGGGCTGGGGGTGCTGGCTTTTGTACGCATCGACGCCCAACGCAACAGCGGCGACCTGCTGCACCAGCTCGAAGAGGCCCTACGCGCCCTGCCCGAGGTGATTAGCTGCCACTACATCAGCGGCACAGGCACGTTTGAGCTGCAAGTCGTGAGCCAAAACCTGCATGTGTTTAGCCAATTTGTGCGCAGCGTGTTGGTCAATCTGCCCAATGTGCAAGACGTGCACACCAGTTTTTCCTTGGGCGAGATCAAAGACAGCAGCGCCCTGCCCCTGAACCACTTGAAAAAAAGCAAAAACGCCAGCCACCCAACCAGGCGCAAAGCACCGCAGTAAAAAAGCCTGCGCGCTACGTTGGCAACCCCACCCGAGGGCGCCACCGCAGACCTGCGCAGGCCCGTGCAAGAAGGGCTGTAGCTTACTTGCGGCTGTTCAAAACACGCTCAATCGTAGCGCCAAGCTCTTCGGCCACGAACTTGGCTACGTAGGCATCGGCGCCTACATTTTTAACGTGGGTTTCGTTGGTGGTGCCGGTCAAAGACGAGTGGATGATGACCGGAATGCCCACAAAGCGTGCGTCTTGTTTGATGTTGCGGGTCAGGGTAAAGCCGTCCATCTCGGGCATCTCCAAGTCCGTCAGCACCAAGGCCACTTTGTCGCGGATGGACTCGCCAGCGGCCTCGGCATCGCGGTAGATGGCCTGCAAACGCCGCCATGCTTCCGCACCGCTTTTGGTCATGATGAACTCAATGCCCATGGCCTTAAGACCTTGCTCAATCATCAAACGCGCAACCTGCGAATCGTCTGCGGCCAAGACCACGGAGCCTGGTGGAATATAGGTTTTCGGCATGATGGTGTTTGCCGCCAAGGTGTGCTGCTCAGGGAAAACATCGCGCAAAATTTGCTCCACGTCCAAGACCTGCGCCAAACGGGTGTTTTCATCGCTGCCGTCCAGGCGCGCCATGCTGGTCACCAAGCCCCCGCCCGTGCCTTCAGCGGACAGCACCTGTTTCCACTCCAGGCGCACGATTTCGTTCACTTCTTCTACGGCAAAAGCTTGGGTGCTGCGGGCAAATTCTGTGACCAACAAAATGCCCAAGCCCTTGGTGGGGTTGCAGCCGGTAATGAGGGGGAGGTTGATCACGGGGATCATCTGCCCCCGGATGTTGGCCACACCCATCACGCTGGCAGGTGCTTTTGCCATGGCGGTTATTTCTGGCATAACCATAATTTCACGCACTTTAAACACATTAATTCCGAATAATTCGCGTTTAAGCCCCCCAGCAGACTCACCCAATCGAAAGAGCAGTAATTCGAACATGCTGTTGCCAGCAAGGTTGGTACGCTCTTCAATATCGCGCATTACGGATGTGTTGCTCATGTCATGACCTGAAATGTATATATGGTTAAAACCTAAGCCACCATATTAACGTAGTGAGCCTTATTTTGGCCACAGAACCCACAGCTGCAACGGCTGCTTGAGCTGCCCGGCCAGCGCCTCGGCCTGCGCGCCCCAGCCTGCAAAATAGTCAGCACGCACAGCCCCAGTAATTGCCGTTCCGGTGTCTTGCGCCAGTACTAATTTTTGCAAATGGGTCTGCTTCCCTCTGGAAACCAACCAAACTGGGGCTCCATAAGGAATACTCTGCGGATCCACGGCAATCGAACGCCCCGCCGTCAATGCCACACCTTGCGCGCCTTTAGGACCGAAATCAGCGTCCCATTCACTGAGCTTTTCTTCCTTAAAAAATACCACCCGAGGGTTGCTCCAAAGCAACTCTTTTTGGCGCTGCGGATTTTGGGCCAGCCAATTTTTAATGGCGGGCCACGACGCATCCTTCACCAAGCCTTGGTCTAACAACCAACGCCCCACGCTGCGGTAGGGTTGCCCATTGGTGGCGGCATAGGCCAAGCGTATCCATTGCGCACTGGCATTGTTGTCTTGCAAGCGCACGCGCCCAGAGCCTTGGATTTGCAAAATCAAAGCGTCCACCGGGTCTTCTACATAGGCAATCACACGGTCCTTTAAAGCGGCTTGCGCTTGGGCTTGGGTGTCGATCTCGCTGCGCGAAAACCAAGGTCTGCGCTCTGCGAGCCCCGCGGGTGGGCCGTACAAGGGCGTTGTAAAACCCGCGGTGGGTGTGCGGCTGGCCTCTAACTGGGGCTCAAAATAACCCGTGAGCAAGCCGCTTTGCTCCGCTTGGTGGCTTTCCACGCGGTAGGGCTGCAAGTGCAAACGCATCCAAGCACGCTGGTCTGCTTGCGATGCGATGCTCAGCATGCGCACGTCTTTGCACAAAGTGACAAAAGCCGATGCCGGACGCTCGCAGCTTTTGATCCAAGCCCCCCAGGCCTCGGACAGGTTGTCCTCCTCAAAGCCGGGCAGCGCAGTCCAGTCCACCGCAAGCCAACGGCTTTTGACGCGCTCTAAGCTGGGCGCGCCCGTGCGTGTGGAGTCCGAAACCGCCTCGGCAGCCTGCTCCGGCGCAGGCGCGCTTTCCGATGTCGGCCGTGGGCGGCTCACGCAAGCCGACAAGACCACAAGCATCAGCAGCAAGCAGGCACCGCCTATACTTCGGAACATGACACTGCTACTACTTGAAGCCCTCGGGGCTGGATTAATTTTCATAGGAATCATTTGGTGGACCATGTTTTCGGGTCGCAATAAAGGCGAGCTGCCGGACCCCGATTCTGCCAAAGCGCCCGACAGCACCGACCCAAGCAAAGAATAACCCCCACACAACCCCGCCCGCCCACGCAGGCATGGTTTACAACTGGAATTAAACAGCGTCAGAAGGACGCACGGGGCTGCCTGGGGGGCTGGGCTTCTCAGCCTCATTGGCTTTCGCAAAAGTAAGTATGACTTCGCGAATAATTTTGCGTTGCTCGGGCTTAAGTTTCAAAAAAGCGTCAAACGTCTCGCGTTCTAGGTAACCCACCCCTTCATCCCAGCGCTGGTTGCGTTGCTCAACGGTGTGGAGCACTTGCGCACCAAAACGCAGCACATCGGGCGCAATGTGCAGCAGTTGCGCCAGCACCACCAGTTTGTCCTGCTCTGGAATGGCCTCGCCCCGCAGCCAACGCGAGGCGGCCTGAAAACTCACCGACCGGCCCCAGTAGCGGGTGTTAAACAGATTCAACAACACGCTAGGGCGCGGCTTTAGACCCGCTGCAACCATCGCGTCGCGCAATCGCTGACCAAATTCAAGCTTGTTATCCATGCGGGGACTCTGAATTTGGCAGGCTCAAAATATGATCTTTTTGTTGTACTATTCGTTAAATTATCAGTTTAAAAATGGATTCAACCGCAACCGCACTGCATGGTCAGTACGGTGGCCAACCCTATGTCGAAATCTCTTCTAGAACAGCTGCCAGATATCGTCAAAGCAGGGCGCAAGCAGGCCGAGAAAATACTCGAAAGCCTGCAAAACGGCCACGCCGTGCGCCTGCAAACCCAAGAGGTGGTGCTGCACACACCATCTGCGCAAACCCCACCACGCAATCCACACTCGCCAGACCCAACATCAGCCCCAACGCCAGACCCGACACCAGACCCCGCTTGGATGAACCGCTTGGTTTACGGCGACAACCTGCTGGCCATGGCGGCGCTGCTGGCGGGAGACGCGCACACGCCCAGCCTGCGCGGCAAGGTGGACTTAATCTATATCGACCCGCCTTTTGACTCCAAGGCAGACTACCGCAGCCAACTCGTTTTGGCAGGGGCAGAGCAGGCCGCGCAACCCACCGTGATTGAGCACTTCGCCTACGCAGACACCTGGGGCGATGGCACCGCGTCCTATTTGGCCATGATGACACCGCGCCTGATTCTGATGCACGCCTTGCTGGCGCCCACGGGCTCTATCTATGTGCATTTGGACTGGCATGTGGGGCATTACGTCAAGCTCTTGCTCGATGAAATTTTTGGCAAAGCGTTTTTTCGCAATGAAATCGTTTGGCACTACGCCAACTCGGGGCTCAAAGCCCGGTCCAAAAAATTCCACCAAGTCACGGAATCTTTGTACTGGTACACCAAGGGGCCCGACTTTTTCTTTACCCACCTCTACAAAACCCGCAAAGACGGGCAGTCCAAACAGGCCAAACGCAAATTCAATCCCGTGACCAAAAAAGCGGACATGGTGCGCGATGCGCAGGGAAAAATCGTTTACGAAATTCGCGACTTTATTTTGGAAAACTCGCTTTGGGAAACGGCCAGCCTGGGCAACAGCCCAGAGCGCATAGGCTACCCCACGCAAAAACCCGAGGCACTGCTTGAAAAAGTCATCCACTGCGCCACGGCGGCCAACCATTTGGTGTTGGACCTGTTCGGCGGCTCCGGCACCACCGCCGCCACGGCGGAAAGACTAGGCCGGCGCTGGATTACGGTGGACCACGGCAAACCGTCGTGCATGACCACCCGCAAGCGGCTTGTGCAACAAAACGCCCAGCCCTTCCTCTACCAAAGCATTCAAAACTACCAAGCCGAAGCCACCAAGGCCATCTTGGGGCGCGACTTTCGCGTCAGCGACCTGGCCCACACCCTGCTCACGCTCTACGGCGCCCAGCCCCTGCCCGCACCACACAACCCCCAAGGCAATCTAGGCCAAATAAGCGCAACATCCGGCAACGCAGCGGCGCAAACACACGGCAAAACACTGGTTTTCGTAGACTCGCCCAACAAGCGTACCGACGCCAGCACACTGAAAAAAGCCCTCGCCTTGCGTGACAACCCCGCAGGCGGCTGGAGCCACCTCACGGTACTGAGTTGGAACTGTGCGGCCAACCTCGGGGAGACCATTGCCGCGCTGCACGACCCACGGCTCGAAGTGCTGCGCATCGCACCCGACCTGTTGCAACGCCTGTCAACCCAAAGCCGCACCGACAAACAGCGCGCAAGACTGCACTTCTCCACTTTGCAACACCTGCGCATTGCGCCCATTACCCGCCAGCTGCATGCCCCAGCTGCAACTGCAACTGCAACTGCAACTGCAACGCACACAACACCATCGACATCGGCAGCCGCTACAGCCACTACAGCCGCCCCAGACAACGCGCAAGACACCCTCAACCCGCAAGAAACCTTAACAGTAGAACTGCAAAACTACACCCTGCTCTCGCCCCACGCATTGCACCTGGAATTGGACCCGGCCAACCGGCAAGCGCTGCAACAAGTCGTCCAACAAACGCCGCTGGCCCTGATCGAATACTGGGCCATAGACCCCGACTACGACGGCCAGGTATTTCGCACCGTCTGGCAAAACAGCCGAGGCGCCAGACCATCGAGCCCCAGCATCGAACCACATGCTGACCCCCTGCGCGTCCTGCCCCAAGCCCGCCTAACCCTGCCAGCCAAAGCCCATGCCCGCAAAGTGTGCGTGCGGGTGGTCGATGTATTTGGTTTTGAAACCGAAAGCGTGCATACGGTGCCGCTCTGACTTCTGTGTACGCCAAGCCTGCGCCCCGTTGCGAAGAAGCCATCGCACGTAAAGCCATCGCACGTGAAAGTTATTTCACGTAAAAGATATTTCACGTTCAGCGCCACGCCAGGGGCTTTGCTAGACCCCTGACTTTCTACGCCTTCAACAACTCAATGCCCATGTGCGGAATGGTCATGTGCCGGGGGCGCAGAGTGCCCCTGTTTGGCAGGTGCTTCGGGGGCAGCCGAGGCACCACTCTCTTGCGCATTGCCCACCCGCAGCGTGCCCCGCATACCGGCTTCAAAGTGGCCGGGAATCAAGCAGGCCATTTGCAACACCTGCGCCTGCGCAAAACGCACCACCAACTCGCCCGTTTGGCCCGCAGCCACCGCAATAGCGGCAGTGCCGTGGTGGGCGGCGTGTTCGTGCGCATGGCTGGCCTGCGCCTGCATGGCTTGCGCATGTTCGCGCAGGGCAGATTCGCTGCCCAAAACCATTTCGTGGGCAATATTGTCCTTGTTGCGAATGACAAAACGCACGGTTTCACCTGCCTTCACCGCAATCGTGGAAGGCGAAAAACGCATGGGCGACAGCATGTCGATGTCGATGCTGCGCTGCACCACCTGTGCAAGCAATTCGCTTTGCGCAACAGGCGTACCCACAGCAGCAGCTTGGTTCTGGGCTGCGGCATCGCTGTGGCCGTGGTCGTGCCCACCGCCCACCGCATCAGGGTGGCGAAGCAGCCACTGCCACGCGCCCCAACTCCCCGCCGACACCAGCAGACTCCCGGCAACCACATACGCGAGTGCAGACACACGCCAGGCCCGTGGTTCAACATACGCCAGCGCCAACACCGAGAGCAGAAAACCCAGCGGCACCACCCAAGCGCTGCGGGCGGGCGAGTCTGGAAAGTGCTGCAAGCCGCCGGTAAAAAAGCCCAAACCAATCGACAGCACAGCCCCGCACAACAGCGCTTTCAAAAAATGCCGCGAACCCTGCGCGCCACTGTCCTCAGCGGTGCGGCGCTCCAGCAAAACCCCGGCGATAAAAAAAACCATCCCCACAACAGCCGTAACCAAGGAGCGCTGCCCACTAAAAAAAACCGTGGTTCACAGCGCCCGAAATAAAGCTAATGCCGCTGTAGCGCAGCAGCATGCTGGCGTGTTGAAGTTGAAAAGGCACTGCCATTGACTATCCTTTGTGCTATCTAACGCGTCAATTTAACGCGTCAATTAAAAAAATCTCACCTTCGTGAGAAACCCAATTACTTCGTCCAATTACTTCGCCTAATTACTTCGTCCAGTTGCCTGGCAACGCAATCCAAGGCAAAAACCCAAGCGGCTGTAACGCGTGGGCAAAGCCGCCGGAGTCTACGCCACTACAACGCAGCTAGCTGATCCACAACCTCCCACGCCAAGTGACCGCGCCCACCTTCGTCCAAGCGGTGCACCAAGGCTGCGGCCTGCGTTTGCGGCAGGCTAAATTGCAGCGTCACCACACTGGCGTGGTGCACGTCTTGCAACTGTGCTTGCGCCAAGGCCAACTCGCGGCGCACCCATCCTTCTAAAGCATAGGGCACGCTGCAAACCAGCTGCACTTGCGCAATCAGGGGTATTTTTTCAGCGCCCAGCAGGGCCTGCGCCACCGCGTCGGTATAGGCACGCACCAAGCCACCCGCGCCCAGTTTGACGCCGCCAAAGTAACGCACCACCGAGGCCATGACGCCTTGCAAATCTTGGTGACGCAGCACTTCGAGCATGGGCCGCCCCGCCGTGCCACTGGGTTCCCCGTCGTCGTGCGCACCAGACTGGCCTGCGGCCAACAATGCCCAACACACATGGGCCGCGCCCGGGTGTTCTGCCCTGCGCTGCAACACCCGGGCCTGCGCCTGTTCACGGTCGCGCACCGGCTCTACGCAGGCGATGAAACGGCTTTTCTTAACCAGCAATTCATGCTGCGCGCTCTGGGCAAGGGAAAAGGGCAAGCGCCTGCGCCTTAATCCAAGTTACCAGTCGCTACCGCCATCGTCTGCACCCGAGGAGCCGCCGTCATCCCAGCTGCCGCCATCTTGGATGCCAAAGTTATCACCGCCCATATTGGCATTGCCACCCTCTTGGGGGGAGGGCTGGGCTGCTTGGTTGGCCCCGCCATGCGCTTGCCCCTGTTCACCCGAAAAGCTTTTGGCAATCGCCTGCGCTGCAACCATGCCCGCACCAACGGCCAAACCGGTGGCAACGCCGCCTGCGATTTTGCTGCCCAGCCCGCTGCCTGCGGGTTGTCCATAAGGCTGCTGACCGTAACCACCTTGGCCATAACCGGGCTGTCCGTAACCGGGTTGGCCGTAGCCAGGCTGGCCATACGCATTGGGCGCAACCGAATTGCCACCGAACCCTTGGGGGCCTTGCAGGCCATTGGCGTAGACCACTTCAGGCCTAGCATTTTTTTTGCGAAATACAAAGTAGGCCACCACAATCACGCCACCGGCCAACAGCACAGGCAGCAACCAGCCGCTGCCCGCACTCGCTGGCGCGTTGGCGGCATGCGCTGCGGGTTTGCCACCTTGTTGGGGTGCGACTTGCGATGCAGACGCTGCCAATTGGGCACGCAAAGCGCCTACGGCACCCGCCTTGGCAAAGGGCAGTCCAGGGGCAATGCGCTCAGCCTGGGCCAGTGACTCACGCGCACGCGGCAAGTTGCCTTGGCGTGCGTAAAGCTCACTTTGCACAAAATAGGCTTTGGCGCTGTTGGGGTGGGCCACCAGCACCTGCTGCACCATGACCTGGGCTTGCTCAAGCTTGCCCGCTTGGGCCGTGGCGTAAATCTCGGTCATGGTCGGCTCGGCGGCCTGCACCCCCGCTGCCCCCAAACCCATGCAAGCCACGACCAGCGTCGTGCCTGCCACCAGTTGTATGCGACGTAAAAACAGGGAAAGAATTTGCATAGCGGGATTACCTTTATCAAGACAAATGGACCACAGCCATTAGGTTAATGGCTTAGTAGCTGGTGACGCTAAAAGCCTTTTAAAGGGCAATGCGCATTTATTTTTTCAATCGCCGCGCAAGGCATGAAGGTGGCTTAAGCCAAATAAAGAGCCCTTGAAATACCTCAAAATGGCCTTATCATTAGCACTCTATGGACTCAAGTGCTAACAACGG
>JBIPME010000270.1:0-3700 GCA_044369275.1 Rhodoferax sp. | reverse complement strand
AATGTGGAAGGACCGGGTAAATTTGAAGTTAGCAATGCGCAAACTTTGCTTGCGCAAAGCAAAGCTTAATTGAAACTCCAGTAGGGCACGCCATGGTGGGTGGCGCCCTACGCAGCGCTAGGCGGCTGATCGGATCAGCGCCATAGCAGGGGTATTGCGCTGCGCAGCCGTGCGCGCTATACCTGCGAATCTGTGCAGGATCCCCCAAAGCAATGCACACAAAAGGCTGCGGCGCAATTGCCGTGGAATGACCGTGGAGTTATCTTGGAGTTGCCTTGGAATTGCCGCGTACCGTGCAAGATGGTGTATAAACCCAAGGATTTTCTGTTGGATTTGAAATTTAAAAATAACTCCCTCGTCATTTTTTTTAAAAATACACCATGTACATCCCCGCACACTTTGCCGAAACTCGATCTGAAGAGTTGCTGCGCATTATTCAAACGCATCCGCTGGGCATGCTGGTGACCAACACAGGCGCAGGGCTGGATGCCGAGCACATTCCGTTTGAGTTTGACCCGAGTGGGGGCACACAGGGGAGCTTGATTGCGCATGTGGCGCGAGCCAATACATTGTGGCAACGCTGCCCTACAGGTACATCGGTGATGGTTGTTTTTCGGGGTGCGGAGGCTTATATCTCGCCCAATTGGTACCCCAGTAAGCACGAGACGCACCGCCAAGTTCCGACGTGGAACTATGAAGTCGTACATGCCCACGGCACGCTGACCGTGCACGAAGATGCGCGCTTTGTTCGGCGCGTGCTGGCATTGCTAACACGGCGGTATGAGGCCACCGAGCCCAAGCCTTGGAAAATGGCGGATTCTGCGCCGGAGTACATCGACAGCATGTTGCGCAACATTGTGGGGATTGAAATTGGCATCACATCGCTGGTCGGTAAAGCCAAGCTCAGCCAGAACCGAGAGGCGCGGGATCGCTTCAATGCGGCGGATGTTTTGGCGGCGCAGGGGCGCACAGAAATTGCAGCGTTGATGCGCAAATCGGATTAGGCCTTGCGGGCGACCAGGCTGCGTTGGATGATGATTTTTTGAATGTCGCTGGTGCCTTCGTAGATTTGGCACACGCGAGCATCGCGGTAAATGCGTTCCAGCGGGAAGTCGCGCACATAGCCGTAGCCGCCTAGGGTTTGGAGCGCGGCGCTGCATACTTTTTCGGCCATTTCACTGGCGAAGAGTTTGGCCATGGCGGCTTCTTGCATGCAGGGCAGATTGGCATCGCGCAATGCGGCGGCGTGCCAAGTGAGTTGGCGTGCGGCTTCGATTTGGGTGGCGCAATCGGCCAGGCGAAAGCCCACGGCTTGGTGGTTGAGCAGGGGGCTGCCAAAGCTGCTGCGGTCTTGGGCGTAGGCCAGGGCGCATTCAAAGGCGCTGCGTGCCATGCCCACGCTTTGGGCGGCAATGCCTATGCGCCCACCCTCTAGCGCGCCGAGGGCAATGCGGTAGCCATCGCCTTCGTTGCCAATGCGCTGTTCTACGGGGATGCGGCATTGGTCGAAGCGGATTTGGGCGGTGTCGCTGGAGTGTTGCCCGAGTTTGTCTTCTAAGCGGTCCACCACGTAGCCCGGGGTGTTGGTGGGCACGATGAAGGCGCTCAGGCCCGCTTTGCCGGCACCGGGGTCGGTGACCGCGATAACGATGGCGACCTGGCCATTTTTGCCGCTGGTGATGAATTGCTTGACCCCGTCGATCACATAGCTGTCGCCTTGGCGCTTGGCTTGGGTGCGCAAGGCGCTGGCGTCGGAGCCCGCTTGGGGCTCGGTTAGGCAAAAAGCGCCCAGCATGTGCCCCTGTGCCAAGGGGCCCAGCCATGCACGCTGCTGCGCTGGGTTGGCGTGGTGCAGCAAGATGGCGTTAACGGGGCAGTTGGTGACGCTGATGGCGGTGCTGGTGCCGCCGTCACCAGCGGCAATTTCTTCTAAGACCAAGGCCAGGCTCAGGTAGTCGAGGTTGGCACCGCCCAAGGCCTCGGGCACGCAGATGCCGTAGGCTCCCAAGGCCGCTAAGCCCTGGTGCGCGGCACGGGGGAAGCTGCGCTCTCGGTCCCACTGTGCGGCATGGGGCCAGAGTTGCTCTTGGGCAAAGGCCCGTACGGCATCGCGGACCATGGTTTGTTCGGGGGTGAGCAGCATGGTCGGGCCTTGTGGTTGCGTGGTTGGTGGGGAGGGCGTTGTTTAGCGGGCGGCGTTGGGGCGTCCAATGGCCTCGGCCACAAAGGTGGCTTGCAGCAGGCCCTTGTCGCTGGTGGCGTTGGGCAGCCATTGCTTGGTGACGCTCACTTTGACTTCGGGCTGGTCCGCGCCCATGTCGATGGTGGCTTGGCGGGCGGCTTGTTCGGCCAAACGTTGGGCGGTTGCTAAGGCGAGTTCTACATCGATGAAGGATTCGGTGGCCGTGGTCGAGACCAGGCGGAACGTGCCGCTGCCGTCGCCCAAGACTTCCAGCGTGACGCTTTGCGCCACCACCCCCGTGGCCGCCCCAATGGCGTTGGCCACTTCGCAATGCGGGGGAAAGAGCACGTCGCAGCCCAAGCGGCGCTGGACTTCGTCGTAAAACACTTTGACGGGGCCACCCACAGCCACCACCGGCACCGCGGGCTGCAAGCGCACTTGGCTGAGCCCCAAAGCGCCTGCGCCGCTGCACACTGCGTCAATCAAGGGGTTGTCGGCCACGTCGGTGCCAAAGGCGGTTTGCAAAATGGCTTGGGCAGAGAGGTAGACGGTTTTCTCCCACACATCTTGTGCCAGTTGCTGGGTGCGCTCGGGGGTGGGGAATTTCATGTCACGCAGACGCGCCAGCAGCTGCGCGGCCATGGTTGCAGCCGGGGTTGACCAGTTGGCTTGCAGGCCCAACACATGCCCCGCGTCGGAGGGGGTGAAGTTGCTGATTTGGACCAAGCCTTTGCGCTGCAAAGCCACTAAAGCCCGTTGCTCGCTCATGGAGCTGGCGATTTTGCGGTACGGCTGGGGACTGGCGCGGACCTTTTCCAACACGCTGGTTTCGCGTGCGTTCAGGCCGACCGGGGTTTTGCCCGGTTGCGCGGCGAAGGGCAGTAATACAAATTTGCCGTGCAGGGAGCTGCCGCCCTCAACATCGGCCAGGTCGGCCTCCAGCATGGCCATGACCTCGGGGTAACGCGCCCCCAAGAGCGACACGGGCACCACCCGTTGCGGGCCGACTTGGATGCCGCCACCGGGCAGCAGCGCGATGTCGCTGTCGCCGCCCAGGCCAATGGTGCGCACGTCAATCGCCCGCACCATGGTGCGCCAGCCGCCCACCTGTGCGCCTTGTTCTTGCACTTGGGGGCGGCCTTGGCGCAAGATGCCCAGGTCGGTGGTGGTGCCGCCCATGTCAGACAGGATGAAGCTGTCAATGCCGCTGAGCCACTGCGCCCCGACCAAACTGGCAGCGGGGCCGCTGAGCACGGTTTCAATCGGGCGGGTTGCAACGGACTCGGCCAGCGCCAAAGAGCCGTCGCCTTTGACGATCATCAGTGGGCAGTGAATTTGCAACTGCGCCATGGCCCGCTGCACCGCGTCAATCAGGTTGCTGATGCGTGGAATGAGGCGCGCATTGAGTACCGCCGTTAACGCCCGCCGGGGCGCATCCAGCGAGGACGAGAGTTCGGTCGACAGCGTGACCGGTTTGCCCGTGCGCGCCACGATGGCATCGCGCACCGCGAAGCTGGC
>JBIPME010000268.1:0-3703 GCA_044369275.1 Rhodoferax sp. | reverse complement strand
CAGAGCCGCTGAAGCTGCCTTGCCGCCCCGAGCGCCCGGAGCTGGTGGCCAGCTTAAAAACCCCGCAAATTTCAGTGCACACCGCCAAAGGCCGCGCCAGCTTGTTGCATGCGCTGGCCCACATTGAGCTCAACGCCATTGACCTCGCGCTGGACATCATCTGGCGCTTTCCCCTGCAACCCGCGCAGTTCTACCTCGACTGGGCGATAGTCGCCCAAGAAGAGGCCAAACACTTTGGCATGCTCGCGGACTACCTGCGCGCGCTGGGTTATGCCTACGGTGATTTCCCGGCGCACACCGGCCTGTGGGACATGGCAGAAAAAACCAAAACCGATCTGCTCGGCCGCCTTGCCATTGTTCCACGCACCTTAGAGGCACGCGGCTTGGATGCCAGCCCCGCTGTGCGTAAAAAATTTGCCGCCGCAGGCGACCAACAGGCCACCGCCATTCTGGACACCATTTTGCAAGACGAAATCGGGCATGTGCGCATCGGCAACCACTGGTACCTGTGGCTATGCGAACAACGCCAGTGCAACCCCCAAAGCACCTATGCGCAGATGCTAGAACACTATGCGCTGACCCCGCCACGCGGCCCCTTTAACCTAGAGGCACGGCGCGCTGCGGGCTTTGGCGAAGCGGACTTGCAAGCGCTGGAAAACTACCCACGCACGCAACCCTCTACAGCCCTCGCCCCTTAATTTGCCTCGCACACTGATCACCCCTACGGCTCAACACCTCAACACCTCTCACCCTACGCATAGAAAGCTTTATGAAATTAGCGACTTGGAACGTCAACTCCCTCTCCGTTCGCCTGCCCCAAGTGTTGGACTGGCTGGTCAGCAACCCCGTGGATGTATTGGTTTTACAAGAAACCAAAATGACCGACGACAAATTCCCCGTCGAAGCCTTCACCGCTGCGGGCTACTGCGCGCAGTGGTTTGGGCAAAAAACGTACAACGGCGTCGCCCTGCTGTCGCGCCTGCCCGCCGTTGACGTGGTGAAAAACATTCCCAACTTTCCAGACGACATGGCCCGCGTGATTGCCGGCACCGTGCAAGGCGTGCGCATCATTGGCGCCTACTTTCCCAACGGGCAAGCGCCCGGAACGGACAAATTTGAATACAAAATGGAATGGCTGCGCGGCCTGCGCCAATGGCTTAAAACAGAAATGGCCATCCACCCCCAACTCCTGCTCATGGGCGACTACAACATCACTTTTGATGACGCAGATGTCTGGGACCCCGAAGGCATGCGCGACCAAATTCACTGCACCGATGAAGAGCGCTACCATCTCAACGCCTTGGTCGCCATGGGGCTGTGCGACAGCCACCGTTTGTTTGAACAGCCGCCCAAATGCTACTCTTGGTGGGACTACCGTAACTTTGGCTTTCGGCGCAATCAGGGCCTGCGCATTGACCATATCTTGGTCAGCCCCGGCATCAAACCCTGGGTCACCGGCTGCGCGATTGACACAATCCCGCGCAAAAACGAACGCCCCAGCGACCATGCGCCGGTGGTGGTTACGCTTGCGCACCCTGCCGAAAAAACTGAAAAACCAGCATAACGTCGACCTGGAAATTGGCTGGGCGGGCACCCCATGCAGCGCCCTTAAACCAAGGGAATCAAAATTTGAAAGTCCGTTCTGCCGGGCTGGCTTTCAAATGTAATGAGCCCTTGGTGTTGCTGGACAAAGGTTTGTGCCAGCGTGAGCCCCAAGCCCGAACCACCTTCGGTGCCCGAGACCAGCGGGTAAAAAATTTTGTCTTTGAGACTCTCTGGGATGCCGCTGCCGTTGTCAATGATGTGCAACTCTATGGCAAGCCGGTAGCGTTGTTTGGCAAACGTAATTTGCCGGGTGACGCGGGTGCGCACCGTAATTTCCGCATCGGCGTGCGCCATGCGCTGCGACAAGGCATGGGCGGCATTGCGCACGATGTTGAGTAGCGCTTGGATCATGTGCTCCCGGTCGCCGCGAAACTCGGGGATGGAGGTGTCATAGTCGCGCACGATGCGCAGCCCCAAGGGAAACTCGGCCACGATCAAGCTGAGCACGTGTTCGGTAATTTCGTGGATGTTGACATCACTGACTTGGTGGGGCGAGCGGTGCGGGGCGAGCAAGCGGTCAACCAAACTGTGGAGTCGATCGGCCTCTTGGATGATGACCTGGGTGTATTGCCGCAGTTCTTTGGACGGCAAGTCCATCTCCAACAGTTGCGCCGAGCCACGGATGCCGCCCAAGGGGTTTTTAATTTCATGGGCCAGGTTGCGTATGAGCTCTTGGTAGCTCTGGGCCTGCTCGTGCCAGCGCTCTTCGCGCACTTGGCGGGTTTGGTGCGCCAAGGGAACCATCTCCACCACGGTGGTCACGCTGCTACCGGGCCCCTCTGTGCGGTTGATGAGCACATGCACCGGTATGTCTTCGCCCTCCATGCGCCGCAAGCCCGCATCGTAGCGCAGGGTGGCAAATGCATTCGCATTGGCCCCCGCCATGGCGTTGTGCCAGGGGCCTGGGTCGGTAAACAAGCTGGAGAATGCGGTTCCCACAATGGATTTGCGCGAGATACCGAGTTGGTCTTCTAATGCGGTATTCGAAAACAGCACGAAGCCCTGGGGGTCCACCACCGCAATCAGGGTGAGCAGCAGGTCCAAGGCTTCAAACCGTGCCGCCACCATGCCATCCGCGCTGCGCAAAGGGTGTCTAACTACAGGGCTTGCAATGCATCAAAGCACGACTTGGGCCAACTCGCCGCGTGCGTATTGGGCCGCAACCGTTGCGAGGCTTTTGCCCTCGATTTTGCTGCCCTGTCCCTCGCAGCCGAACTGCACATAGCGCTGTTTGCACAGCTGTTTGGCGGCTTCACGGGCGGGTTTAAGCCATTCGCGGGCATCGAACCGGTCAGGATTTTCCCAGAGGAACTTGCGGCATGCGGCGGTCATGGCCAAACGGATATCGGTGTCGATATTGATTTTTCGAACGCCGTACTGAATGGCTTTTTGAATTTCTTCGACGGGCACGCCATAGGTTTGCTTGATGTTGCCGCCGTATTGGTTGATGGTGGCCAGCAGGTCTTGGGGAACGCTGCTCGATCCGTGCATGACCAAATGGGTATTGGGCAGACGGCGGTTGATTTCTTTGACGCGCTCAATGGCCAAAATATCACCCGTGGGTTGGCGGGTAAATTTGTAAGCCCCGTGGCTGGTGCCAATGGCGATGGCCAAGGCGTCAAGCTGGGTGCGGTGCACAAAGTCCGCGGCCTGTTCGGGGTCGGTCAGAAGTTGCTCCATGGTCATGCTGGCATCGGTGCCGTGGCCGTCTTCTTTGTCGCCTTTCATGGTTTCCAAAGAGCCCAAGCAACCCAGCTCGCCTTCTACGGTCACGCCCAGCGCGTGGGCCATGTTGACCACTTTTTGCGTCACTTGGACGTTGTATTCGTAACTGGCAATGGTTTTGCCATCGGCCTCTAGGCTGCCGTCCATCATGACGGAGCTAAACCCCAGCTGCATCGCGCCCTGGCAGATTTCAGGGCTTTGTCCGTGGTCTTGGTGCATGACCAAGGGGATGTGCGGGAATGCTTCCGTGGCGGCCGCAATCAAGTGCTTGATGAATGCTTCGCCTGCGTATTTGCGTGCGCCTGCGCTGGCTTGCAAAATGACCGGGGCACCCACTTCGTGCGCAGCCTCCATGACGGCTTGGACCTGCTCT
>JBIPME010000266.1:0-3706 GCA_044369275.1 Rhodoferax sp. | reverse complement strand
GTGCTCAGCCCGTTCTGCGCGGCGTGAGCTTGCGTGCCAATGAAGGTGACGTCATTACGCTCATTGGTGCAAGTGGCTCAGGCAAGAGCACCTTGCTGCGTTGCATTAATTTATTAGAAATCCCAAATGAAGGTCAGATTTGGCTTGGCAATGAAATGTTGCGCCTAGGCAAAGACGCCAAGGGCAACCCCGTGCGCGCAGATGCAAAGCAGGTAGAGCAGCTGCGTCGCCGCATCGGCATGGTGTTTCAAAGCTTCAATCTTTGGGCCCACAAAACGGTGCTGGAAAATGTAATTGAAGCACCCATCTACGTCTTACGCAAAACCCGCTCTGAAGCCATTGAATACGCAGAAAAATTGCTGCACAAAGTGGGGCTATTTGACAAGCGGGGCAGCTACCCCGCCTTTCTGTCTGGCGGACAGCAGCAGCGCGTTGCCATTGCCAGGGCTTTGGCGATGCAGCCTGAGGTCATGCTCTTTGACGAGCCCACCTCGGCCCTAGACCCCGAAATGGTGGGAGAGGTATTGCACGTCATCCGCAGCCTGGCCGAAGAGGGCACCACCATGGTCTTGGTCACGCATGAGATGCAGTTTGCGCGCCAAGTCGCGTCCGAAGTTATTTTTTTACACAACGGGCTCGTAGAAGAAATCGGCCCACCCGCAGAAATTTTCAACAACCCAGTCAGTGCACGTTGTAAGCAGTTTGTTCATCAACCTTAGGAAATTCACGCTATGCCTGTTCATTTTAAAAAACTAACGTTCGTTGCGGCCCTTGCCTTGGGAGTCCATCTGAATGGCTATGCCGCCGATCTCAAAATAGGCATCGCTGGTGAGCCCTATCCCCCCTTTACGGTAAAAAGCGCCGACGGGAAATGGTCAGGCTTTGAAATCGATTTGATCAATGCCATTTGCAAAAAAATCGGCTCCCGATGCACCGTGGTTGAAACTGCATGGGACGGGATTATTCCGGCCTTAATCAGCAAAAAAATTGATGTGATCTTTAACTCCATGTCCATCACCCCAGAAAGAGAGAAGAGCATCGCCTTTTCTACTCCTTACTACTACACCCCCATTGTTTTTATTGGGCCCAAAAGCCTCAAACTTTCTGGAATAAAGCCCGAAAATTTAAAAGGTAAAAGCATTGGCGTGCAAACATCCACACCGAACGCCGAATATCTAAAGAAAAACTATTCAAGTAGCGCAAAAATACGCATTTACAACACCCAAGACGAAGTCAACTCCGACCTTTCTGCGGGACGCATCGACCTCCAACTGGCCGACGAAACTGGTATTTACGACTACCTCAAGACCCTCGGGGGCCGGAAAATGGAGAAAAAAGGAACCTTGCCAAAAGACCCCATTTTTGGCCCTGGCATTGGTGCTGGTCTACGCAAGCAAGATACTGATTTGAAAAAGAAATTTGACGATGCCATTAAATCCATGAACAGCTCGGGCGAATTCAAAAGCATCCAAGTCAAATACTTTGACTTTGATCTATCCACCCACTGAGTCCGCCCCCCGCCAAACAGCCCCAACATCACCCCGCTACCAACCCACCACCAACCCACGACTTACTGATGCACGATTGGCCCGCTCTGTTTGCCGTTACCCTCGATTGGTTGCCTATGCTTTTGCAGGGTGCCTTGATGACGATGAAAATTTCATTCGGTGCCTTTGCCATCGGCTTGTTCATCGGACTTATCGTTGCCTTGGTCAAACTCAAAGCAGCGCCAGGCTGGGTTCGGCTGGTCAACACTTACACCACCGTTTGCCGGTCTGTGCCTGAGCTCTTACTGATTTTGCTGTTGTTCTATGCCGGTACGGACTTGCTCAACGCCATCGCACTGGCGTTCAATGGCAGCACCATAGAACTCAATGGCTTTGTGGTTGCCGTGGTGGTGTTGGGGGTGGTGCAAGGTGCCTACGTCGCTGAAATTTTGCGCGGTGCCATATTGGCCGTACCGTTTGGACAAATTGAAGCCGCCCGCGCATTGGCCATGCCGGCTTGGCTTTATACGCGCCGAATTACCCTGCCTGCCATGCTGCCTTACGCCTTGGGTGGACTTTCTAATCTGTGGCTGATTTTGATCAAAGACAGCGCCTTAATCAGCGTAGTGGGGTACAGCGAATTGCTCTACACCGCCAAACAGGCAGCGGGCACCACCAAACACTACTTCCTGTTTTTCACGGTGGCCGCACTGCTCTACCTGCTCATCACCCTGCTCTCCTCGGCCTTGGTACAGCGCATAGAACGGCGCATTGGCCGATGGATGCCAAGCCTTTAAAACTGCACCTCCAAAGGCGACCTGCATGTTAAATTTTGATTGGCTTACCGAATACGGCAGCATGTTTTTAGAAGGTCTGTGGACCACGCTGCAGCTGCTTTTCACCAGTGCCTTGTTGGGATTCCTATTGGCCATCGCGGTGGCCATTTGCCGCCTTTCCAAGAAAGCAGTCTGGTCCGTACCGGCACGCATTTTTTCGCAAGCGATACGCGGCACCCCACTGCTGGTCCAAATTTTTTTGCTTTACTACGGGCTGGGAAGCCTGTTTGCAGACATTCCCAGCATCCGCGAGAGCTGGCTTTGGCCCTATCTGCGCGAAGGCTTCTGGTACATCGTCGCCTCCTTGGTGCTCAGCGTAGGGGCCTATGTGGGAGAAGTCCTGCACGCAGGCCTGAAAGCCGTTCCCCGTGGTGAAATGGAAGCCGCGCAGGCTTTGGGCATGTCACGCTGGCTGGTTTTGCGGCGCATTGGGATCCCACGTGCGGTCCAGATAACCCTGCCCACGCTGACGGGAGAAACCATCTTGCTGCTGAAATCCACCGCCCTCGCCTCTACCGTAGCGGTGACCGATTTACTCGGCAGCGCCAATTATGTGCGGGCACAAAACCTCATTACCTACGAACCCCTGCTCAGCGTCGCCATCGTCTACATGCTGCTGGCTTGGTTGATTGAACGTGGTTTTGGCCTTTTAGAGCGCCGCGTGCCCGTGCGCAGCCCCCATTAGTCGCCAACGCATCGGGCCGCACCTTCACAAACCCAGCCCAAAAAACACCACCAAGCTCACCCAGCCGCCCAGCCGCCCACAAAAAACATACGAACGCAGCGTACAAAAACGGCGTGCAAAAGCGGCGTGTAAAAACCATTCCCGCAAGCGATTGCGACTGTTGCAACCAATTTACCACTGCAAGCAAGCCCGCTTTCGCGCTTGGTGCGAAAGAGTGCCCGTAAAATGCAAGCGAAAGGTCCCTATATGAACATTTTTCGCCGCCCCGATTACCGCTCCGATGCCACCCAGTTTATCGATGCACTCAAAACCGAACGCCCCGACTTAGAGGCGCAGCAACGCCAAGGCCGTGCGTTGCTGTGGGACAAAACACTGGACCTGTTCGCTTGGCGTGGCTACCGCAAAGCGCGCGTAGCGCAAAAACCCTACGTGTACCAAACGAACGGCCCCAGCCCTCGGTAACGGCAATCCATTCTTGGTAGGCATGGTTTGTTTGCAGCATGCCGGCTTACCGCAGGCTGGAGCTTGCGTGGCATCGCAATAGCGTTACGCCAGCTATTCTCTTCAGCTGCTGCACCCTATCCCTCCTGTGCACCTTGCCGCCATGAACCCACTTGAAGCGACCCACAGGCCATGAAGCCCCTCACACCGCCTATGCCCCTTGTTCGCCTGCCATCCCTTAGCGCCAATGCGCTAAT
>JBIPME010000265.1:0-3713 GCA_044369275.1 Rhodoferax sp. | reverse complement strand
GGGCAATGAACGCGGGGGGTGGCGGGCTGCCGCTGGACAGGGTGAGTACTTCGTAGCCTGTTGCGGTCACCAAGACGGTGTGCTCCCATTGTGCGGACAGGGAGTGGTCTTTGGTCACAATGGTCCAGCCGTCTTTTTCGGGGCCGTCTTTGATTTCTTTTTTACCGGCGTTGATCATGGGCTCTATGGTGAAGGTCATGCCTTCGACCAGTTCTTCGAGGGTGCCGGGGCGGCCATAGTGCAGCACTTGGGGTTGTTCGTGGAAGACTTGGCCTATGCCATGGCCACAAAATTCGCGCACCACGCTAAACCCAAGGGATTCGGTGAATTTCTGGATGGCATAGCCAATGTCGCCCAAGTGTGCGCCAGGGCGCACCATTTTGATGCCGTGCCACATGGCGTCGTAGGTAACGGCGCACAGGCGTTTGGCCGCAATCGAGACCGGGCCTACCATGAACATGCGGCTGGTGTCACCATGCCAGCCGTCTTTGATGACGGTGACATCGATGTTGACGATGTCGCCTTTCTTCAGGGCTTTGCCGTTGGGAATGCCATGGCAGACTTGGTGGTTGACCGAGGTGCAAATGGATTTGGGGTAGGGGGTGTCGCCGCCGCCGGTGTAGTTCAGCGGGGCGGGTATGGCGCCTTGGACTTGGGTGATGTAGTCGTGCGCCAATTTGTCCAGGGCCTCGGTGGTGGTGCCAGCTTGTACGAAGGGGGTGAGGTAGTCTAAGACCTCGGAGGCCAGCCGCCCGGCGATACGCATGCCCGCAATGCCTTGTGCGTCTTTGTATGTGATGGTCATGGTTGCAATTTTCCTATGGGTGGGCCGCAAGGCGGCGGTTCTAAAAGATGGCAGTGCTGTGCGCGGTATTGTGCTGTATGGCGCGCTGCGCAGGAGCGCCTGCGCCGGTGCCGTGGGTTGGTTTTTGCGGCTTCTTTGGCTTCAAACTTCCATATTGTCGATTAAGCGCGTGCTGCCCAATTTGGCCGCAGCCAGTACGACCAAGGCATCACCGGGTTGGGGGGCTTGTAGGTCGCTTTGGCGCCGTGTTGCGACATAGTCCGGCGCCCAGCCTGCGTCGCGTAGCGTCTGCATGGCTTGGTTGTCGCGCTGGGCATAGTCGGTATGGCCTGCGCGCAGTGCTTGGGCGACAGCCATTAAGGTTTGGGAGAGCAGGGTGGCTTGCTGGCGTTGGGCGCTGCTTAAGTAGCCATTGCGCGATGACAGGGCCAAGCCATCGCCGTTGCGCTGGGTGTCTATGCCGACGATGTCAATGGGCAGGGCAAATTGCTGCACCATTTGGCGTATGACCATGAGTTGTTGGTAGTCTTTTTTGCCAAATACGGCGGTGCGCGCTTGTGTGCAGGCTAAGAGTTTCAAGACGATGGTGCAAACACCTAAGAAAAAACCGGGGCGAAAATGCCCTTCCAAAATGCTGGCCAAATTGGCAGGTGGCTGCACGTGAAAGGTTTGGGGCTCGCGGAAAAGTTCTTGCTCGGGCGGCGCGAACACGATGTCGCAGCCCACGGCCTCGAGCTGCGCGCAATCGGCGGCGAGGGTGCGCGGGTAGGCGTCAAAGTCTTCATGCGGTGCAAATTGCAAGCGGTTAACGAAAATCGTGGCAACGGTGACATCGCCCAGCGGTTTGGCCGCCCGTACCAAGGAGAGGTGACCCTCGTGCAGGTTACCCATGGTGGGGACTACGCTGGGGTGGCGGTAAGCGTGTAAATGCTGGCGTAATTCAGCCAAAGTGTGAACAATGTGCATGGGGTGCGGTCGCTGTTTTACCAAGCGTGGAGGGTGTTGTCGGGGAAGCTGCCATTTTTGACGGCATGGACATAGGCCTCCATGGCACCGCGAACGCTGTGGGATTCAGCCATAAAGTCGCGGACAAATTTGGGCATTTTGCCCAAGTTCAGGCCCAGCATGTCGTGCAGAACCAAAACTTGACCCGCCGTGCCATTGCCCGCACCAATGCCAATGGTGGCGCATTCGCTGAGTTCGGTGGTGAGTGTTTGGGCGAGTTGGTGGGGCACCATTTCCAGCACCAGCATGGTGGCACCCGCGTCTTGCAATGCGAAGGCCTGTTTTTTGAGTATGTCTGCACTGGCCTGGGTTTTGCCTTGTACGCGGTAGCCGCCGAGTGCGTGCACGGTCTGAGGAGTGAGGCCCAAGTGCGCACAAACGGGTATGCCGCGTTCTACCAAAAAGTTCACGGTTTCAGTGGTCCAACCACCGCCTTCGAGCTTGACCATGTGGGCGCCGGCTTGCATCAAAGTGGTGGCGTTGCGAATCGCTTGCTCTTTGGATTCTTGGTAAGTGCCATAGGGCATGTCTGCGATCAACCAAGCGGTTCCTTGCGAGCGTCGCAGGCCGCTGGCCACGGATTCGGTGTGGTAGCGCATGGTTTCCAGTGACACGCCCACGGTGCTGGGTAGCCCTTGGCAGACCATGCCCAAGGAGTCGCCAACCAAAATGGTTTCTATGCCCGCTGCATCGGCAACAGCGGCAAAGGTGGCATCGTAGGCGGTCAGCATGGCGATTTTTTCGCCCCGTGTGCGCATTTCTTGCAGGCGCGGCAAGCTCATGGGCTTGCGGTTGGGCATGGGCGATGCGGGGGGCAAGGTCCCATAGGGCGTGGCGTGGGTGAGGGCGGCGGTCTCGGGGGTGTCTGGGGTGGGTGTCATCGTAGGGTCGTTTTTTAGGTCGATGTGTAGGCGAGTCGAACGTAGATAGGGGCAAATGCTTCTGCTTGGGTGATTTCTATCAGGGTTTCTTTGGCCAGTTCCAGTAAAGCAATAAAAGTCACAACCAGCACAGGGGCACCTTGCGCAGGTTCAAACAATTCCTCAAAGCCGACGAAACGGCGTCCTTGTAAACGTTTTAAAACCATGCTCATGTGCTCACGCACGGAGAGTTCCTCCCGGCTAATTTTATGGTGCTGCACCAACTTGGCACGTTGAAGGATATCAGCCCAGGCACTTTGCAAATCGCTTAAGGCTACATCGGGAAAACGTATTTGGACATTTTGCTCAATGTAGACACCGGCTTTCACAAAATCGCGCCCGAGTTGGGGGATGGCGTTGAGGTTGGCTGCGGCGAGTTTGATGCGTTCGTATTCTAAAAGGCGGCGTACCAATTCGGCCCTTGGGTCTTCCTCTTCCTGGCCTTGCTCAGACTTCTTGGGCGGCAGCAGCATGCGGGATTTGATTTCGATCAGCATGGCCGCCATGAGCAAATACTCGGCGGCCAGTTCCAAGTTGCGTTTGCGAATTTGGTCAATGTAGACCAAGTATTGCTTGGTCACGCTGAACATGGGAATGTCCAAAATATTGAAATTTTGTTTGCGAATCAGGTACAAAAGCAAGTCAAGCGGTCCCTCAAAGGCCTCTAAAAAAACCTCTAAAGCGTCTGGCGGGATGTACAAATCCTGCGGCATGGCAAACAGCGGCTCGCCATACAGCCGTGCCACGGCAACGTGGTCCACCACGGTGGGCATGCTATCGCTGGGCGCTGAATTTGTCACGGAACTTGTCACGGAATTAGCGGATTGGCGCCAAGGGATGGCAGGCGAACAAGGGGTATAGGCGGTGTGAGGGGCTTCATGGCCTGTGGGTCGCTTCAAGTGGGTTCATGGCGGCAAGGTGCACAGGAGGGATAGGGTGCAGCAGCTGAAGAGAATAGCTGGCGTAACGCTATTGCGATGCCA
>JBIPME010000264.1:0-3745 GCA_044369275.1 Rhodoferax sp. | reverse complement strand
TTTTTTTGGCTTAGTGTCATGATAGCGGCTGCATTAAGCGCTTGCGGTGGCAGCAGCGATTCCAGTACATCCTCTGACTCCACGCGGGTTGCCGTAGACAGTGAGTACGGCACTGGCTGGTTAATGGATGAAACCAGTAAAAATGTGCCCTTGTCGATGAATGCCACTCTGTGTGATTTAGGCAGCACAGAGCACTGCGGGGTTGTATTAAGCGACACCATGACCGCACTCCCTAATGCGGGTGCCGCAACGGGTAACCAATGTACGGAATGGGTAAGCCAAAAAGTCTATCTCAAGGGCAACTTGGTTAAAGTTGGTGACAAAACTTACAAAGCATTGCGTGCAGCACGCGTTTTTTCACCCGAAAAATACCCTGCATATTGGCAGTTGGACCCTAAAAACACCTGCGCCAGTGCCGCGCCGACCATCGTTGCAACGACGGCCTATTCCATTCCCTATGTTCCCGCTACCGGCGATCAAAAAATGACGGGACTTTGCGCCGCCTTTTCGGTGGCCCACCAGCTCAGCGCAATGGCCAATAAGTACAGCAACACTACGGACGTGAACGCCATCAACTTAGACGCCAACATTGCCAGCCCACGTTATTTGTATACCGCCATGCCAGACAATGTCTCTGGCGAAGCGGCTGTACCTAGGAAATCGATATGCAACGGCTCTTGGGCGACGAACTTGTATACCGCTGCGATAGCCAAAAATGGAATCGCCACGGTGGTTGCAACGCCGCTCAGTCCATTGGGCTCCTATCCCCAAGACCAAATGAGCAAAAACAACTGCCAGCAATCTGAGTTGGCAAAAAACCCAAGCTGGGTTGCGGACGCACGCTTCAAACCCGATGGTTACCGTGCAGTCTCGCCCAAGGTGGACTTGATTAAGGCCGAACTCAAGCTCAACAACGTCGTCTTCTTCGGTGCCAAACTCAACCAGGCCTTCTACGATGCAGGGCGTGATAAAACTTTGTTAACCCGCCCATTGGCTTTGGCCTCCATCAAGAGCAACGACCCGCACGCCAGCGGCCACGCCATGATCATTACCGGCTTTGACGATGCTAAGAAAGCATTCAAAGTACAAAACTCTTGGGGTGCTTTCTGGGGTGATAAAGGCATTGTCTGGATCGACTACGCACTCATGGTGGACACCAGCAACTGGTTGTTGAACTCCAACTTGTACGTGGCCTACAAAGGCGGAACCAACACAGCAAGCCAACTCAAAACCCTGGCCACCGAACTGATGCAAACTGCCAACATCACGTCCGCATCCATCAACCCCTTAGATGCCAGCGATGTCATTACCGGCGTAGGCATTCGAGACAATACCCGCGTGAATCTAACTTTGTCTGACAACGACCTGAGCATCACCAGTGTGGATGCAGCCGCCTCTGGCCGTTCAGACCCAAGCGATACGGCAGCCATCTACAACGAAGATGAAATTTATGGGGCTTTAATTAAGAAGCTCGTTTCAGCAACACCATAAAAAACGTCTGCCATACCGACCATTGGCCCCTGCGCAGGGGCCAATGTTTTTTTTCATTTGAAAATATTGTTGCAAAAATTATTATCAACACAATTAATTTTCATTGCTAATATTATTTTTATAATATTTTTACAAAATTGCATCCAATATTTAAAAATATATCGTAACAATGCGTTATTAAATAACATAAATCATCATAGTTAAATGCACCAAAACCAACCCTTTTTTCTATCATTAGAAATCTTTTCACAGGGGGCTAGTATGCGTTTAAATAATCGGCAAAGATTTTGGTGGCTCACCGTTATGACAGCGGCCGCGCTAAGCGCTTGCGGTGGCGGTGGCGGTGGCGGCACCAGTAGCGATAACGCAAGTAACACCAACGCCAACGCCAACGCCATCCCCAGCCCCAGCCCCAGTCCTGTCGCCAAAGCAGATGAATACGGCACTGGCTGGTTAATGGATGAAAACAGCAACAATGTGCCCTTGTCGATGAATAGCACTTTGTGTGATTTAGGCAGCGCAGAGCACTGCGGAGGGGTATTAAGCGACACCATGGTTGTAGCCCCTAATGCGGGTGCCGCAACGGGCAACCAATGTACAGACTGGACGAGCCAAAAGGTCTACCTCAAAGGCAACTTGGTTAAAGTTGGTGACAAAACTTACAAAGCATTGCGTGCAGTACGCGTTTTTTCACCCGCAACATACACTACATACTGGCAGTTAGACCCCAGAAACACTTGCGCCAAGGTCACGCCGCCCGCCGTAGAAACAACGGCCTATTCCATTCCTTATGTTCCCGCTGCCAGCGATCAAAAAGCGACGGGACTTTGCGCCGCTTTTTCTGT
Organism: Rhodoferax sp.; assembly: GCA_044369275.1. Taxonomy (GTDB): domain Bacteria; phylum Pseudomonadota; class Gammaproteobacteria; order Burkholderiales; family Burkholderiaceae_C; genus Allorhodoferax. The sequence continues at coordinate 1,409 of JBIPME010000264.1, read as the reverse complement.
GGCCCACCAGCTCAGCGCAATGGCCAATAAATACAACAACATCACAGACGTGAACACCATCAACCTCGACAGCAACATTGCCAGTCCGCGCTATTTATATACCGCCATGCCAGACAATGTCTCTGGCGCAGCTGCCGTACCCAATAAATCAATATGCAACGGCTCTTGGGCGACAAATTTATATATTGCAGCAGTGGCCCGAAATGGGATCGCCACGGTTGCAACAACACCGCTCAACCCATTGGGTTCCTATCCCTCTAACCAAATGAGCAAAAACAACTGCCAGCAATCTGAGTTGGCAAAAAACCCAAGCTGGGTTGCGGACGCACGCTTCAAACCCGACGGTTACCGTGCAGTCTCGCCCAAGGTGGACTTGATTAAAGCCGAACTCAAGCTCAACAACGTCGTCTTCTTCGGTGCCAAACTCAACCAGGCCTTCTACGAAGCTGGGAACGATCAAACTTTGTTAACCCGCCCATTGGCCTTGGCCTCCATCAAGAGCAACGACCCGCACGCAGCGGGTCACGCCATGATCATTACCGGCTTTGACGATGCTAAAAAAGCATTCAAGGTACAAAACTCTTGGGGTCCAAATTTTGGTGATAAAGGCATTGTTTGGATTGACTATGCACTCATGGTAGACACCAGCAATTGGTTGCTGAATTCGAACCTGTACGTAGCCTACAAAGTAGGAACCAACACAGTGAGCCAACTCAAAAGCGTCGCCACCGAGCTCATGCAAAATGCCAACGTCACGACCGCGTCCGTCAACCCCTTGGATGCCAACGATGTCATCCTCGGCGTAGGCGCGCGAGACAATACCCGCGTGAATCTGACGTTGTCTAACAACGACCTGCGCATCAGTGCCAATACGCAGACAGCATCTACCAGCCGTTCAGACCAAACCGATGCTTCCGCCATCTACAATGAAGATGAAATTTATGCTGCTTTGATTCAAAAAATAGTTTCAAAAACACCATAAAATCATTTTTACAGTAACCATTGACCTCGCTTAGGAGGTCAATGGTTTTTTTCTTTATTCAGATTTACAGAAATGCATTTTCGATTTATAGGCTTATGCAGGTAATACGATGAACTTCAAAACCCTTTTTAGAACCGTGCGCTACAGCCTGTGCCTCGGCGTAGCAGTACCGATGATGGGCTGCAACTCGGGTAACCTGGGCCAAACCCTGATCCTGCAAGAAGCACAAAACAACAGCAAAATTTCAGTCGCCTTGGGTACTACCGTTGTGGCCAGACTGCCCGCGATTTACTCCACGGGTTATGAATGGCTGGAATGCAAAAACGAACCCAAGGCCTTGAAGCTACAAGACGCCAAGTTCCAAGAACCAGAAAAACGCATAGGCCAACAACGCGATTTGGACCTGTTTTTCAAACCACCCGCCGCT
>JBIPME010000263.1:0-3759 GCA_044369275.1 Rhodoferax sp. | reverse complement strand
GCCCGCAAAAACACGCTGCGTAAAGCCCACCTCCAGCGCGGCCAAAAACTCCACCCGATCGCGCACGCCGTACAGCGCGGGGAACAGCTCCAAATCCGGCGTCTCGCACAATGCGCCCAGCCGCGTGGGCATGCGTGCAAACGCTATTTTGCGGGGGCTGGCCCAGGCAATGTGCTGCTGCCAACGCCCTGCACGCCACACCGACACCGGCTGGCCGCAGTAGCCCAGCACCGCCTGCAACGTGGCCTTGCCGCGTGGCGCGGTTTGCGCCGGTGCAATGCAGGTCTCCAGGCTGTCGATGCGCTGCCAGTTTGCGCACAGCGCCGCTACCACCGCAGAAGACAGGGCGGGCACCGTGCTTGCGCCCGTAATCGCAAAACGGTTGGCCGCCACGAAAGCGGTGTTGAGTTGGGCCGCAAAGTCGCAGACATAGCGCCTGCCATCGGCCAGGTCCATGTAGTTCACTTGGGCGGCTGCACAGGCGTGCGCCACCGCGTAATCTTGGCCTTGAAAGGGGCCTGCGGTGTGGATGAGCAAATCGACTTGCAAGCTGCGCAAGTCCTGCGCCAAGGTGCGGGACTGGGCATCGATGGCCACGCCACGCGCTTGCCCGAGCTGCGCCGCCAATGCCAGAGCGCGTGGGCCGCTGCGCCCGCCCACCAGCAGCGTAATGCCGCGCTGGCCTGCCAAGGCGCGGCAAATGCGGGCACCAAAATTGCCGTACCCGCCCAATACCAAAATATTCACGATTGCGTCTCCGTTGTTTGCCGCCTGCCGTGCGTTGTGCTGCTTGCCCGCGGTTGCGATGATCACTTCACCACTTCACCACTTCACCACTTCACCACTTCACCACTTCACCGTTTGGTCTCCGCCGCGCATTGGCATGGCAGGGCTTCTCATAGATGCTTAGGGTGTGGGCAGACGATGTATAACCGCAGCGATGATGCCTGAAGCCACCTTGTCCACCACCACGCTGCCTATTTTGTATTCCTTTCGCCGCTGCCCTTACGCCATGCGCGCCCGTTTGGCGCTGCACAGCAGTGCGCAAGCCTACGTGCTGCGCGAAATAGCGCTGAAAAACAAACCCGCCGAGTTGCTGGCTGCCTCCGCCAAAGCCACCGTTCCCGTACTGTGCTTGCCCAACGGGCAGGTGCTGGACCAGAGTTTGGAGATCATGCTCTGGGCCTTGCGCCAGCATGATCCACAGCACTGGTTGCCTGACTCGCCCAGTGCATGGGCCCGGGCGCATGCGCAAATTGCCAGTAACGACGGCGCATTCAAACACCACCTGGACCGCTACAAATACCCGCACCGTTTTGGGCTCAGTGACCCCTCGGTGCACCGCGATCTGGGCGCGCAACAGCTGCACAGCTTGGAGCAGCATTTGCAGGCCCAGCCCTACCTTGCGGGCGCGAACTGGGGCCTGCAAGATGCCTGCTTGGCACCTTTTGTACGCCAATTCGCCCACACCCAGACGGACTGGTTTGCCCAGCAAGCCTGGCCCGCATTGCAACAGTGGCTGCAAGCGTTTGAAAGCTCGGCGGCATTTGCGCAGACCATGCAAAAAAGCCCGGTGTGGGTGGCCACGGACTGAAAGCGTGCGCCGCGTTATTACGCAAGAGCGGCAGGGGTATGCAAATCCGCCTAGCTAGCCTGCGGATTTTGCTTTTAGGCGACCCGGCGCAAAGCTTCTTGCGGGGCTTGCAAGGCCGCAAACAGGTTTTTCGGGTCGGCCATCTCGGGGATTAAGGCAATGTATTCGCCAAAACCTTGGGCGCGGGCGGTGTCGTAGAGGTAGCGCAGCGCGCTGTAGTCTTCCAGCGCGAAGCCAACCGAGTCGAAGATGGTGATTTCTTCGGCGCTTTGGCGTGCAGGGCGTTGGCCGGTTAGCACTTGCCAGAGTTCGGTCACGGCAAAGTCGCTGGGCATTTGCTGCAGTTCGCCTTCAATGCGCGATTGCGGGGTGTACTCCACAAACACATTGGCGCGGTGCAGCACATCCGCATGCAGCTCGGTTTTGCCAGGGCAGTCGCCCCCCACGGCGTTGAGGTGCATGCCCGGCGCGAGCATCTCGGGGGTAATGATGGTGGCATTGGTTTTGTCCGCAGTCACCGTGGTCACAATGTCTGCGCCTTGCACCGCCTCTGCCACACTGGTGCAGGCGATCAGCTCCAAGCCCGTGCCTTGCAGGTTGTGCATGAGTTTGGCGGTGGCTTGGGCGTCCACGTCGTACAGGCGCAGCACTTGAATGCCCAGCAAATGCGCGAAGGCCAGGGCCTGAAACTCGCTTTGGGCACCGTTGCCAATGAGCGCCATGACGCGGCTGTCGCTGCGGGCCAAGTGCATGGCCGCCAGCGCCGAGGTGGCGGCGGTGCGCAACGCGGTGGCGATGGTGAGTTCGCTCAGCAGCAAAGGGGTGCCGGTGGCCACATCGGCCAGCACACCAAAGGCCATGACGGTGGACAGCCCGATCTGGGTGTTTTTGGGGTGGCCATTGACGTACTTAAAGCTGTAAAGCGCTGCATCCGAAATGGGCATCAGCTCAATCACGCCGTTGGGCGAATGGTTGGCCACACGCGCTGACTTGTCAAAATCGGGCCAACGCAAAAAGTCCGCACGAAGGTTCTCGACCATGGCCGCGATGCACGCCGCTACGCCCTGCTGGCGCACAAGGCGGGCCATTTCGGGGGCGCTGAGGTACAGGGTGGCGACGGCGGGCGTGTGGGTGGAGTGCGTGTGTTTCATAACTGCGGCGTTTCAAAGTAGGTGCATGGGTACATACCCACCCAAGTGGGTGGGTATGTGGCTGGGTGTGTTGGTATGGCTTGCAGTTTGCTGGAACACAGCGATAATGAAAATCGTCAAAAACGTATCGTTTTGACTTTAAATTACCATATCGGCAAACTTAATTATCATTTTGGTATTCTATGGACGAAATGGACCAAAGCCTGATTGCGCTACTGCGGCAAAACGCCCGCATGAACGTGGCCGATCTGGCGCACAAGCTCAAAGTATCGCGCGGCACCGTGGGCAACCGCATTCGCAAATTAGAAGACGCCGGCGTCATCCAGGGCTACACCGTCAAGCTGCGCCCCGATGCGCAGCCAGACCAGCGTATTCGCGCTTGGATGGGCGTGCTGGTCGAAGGCAACCAAACCCGCCGCGTGATCGCCAGCCTCATGGGCGAACCCGGCGTGGTGGCTTTGCACGATACCAATGGCCGCTGGGACTTGTTGGCAGAAATTGAGGTGTCCTCCATGGCGGGGCTGTCGCAAACTCTGGAGCGGATTCGGCTCATCAAGGGCATTGGCAGCACCGAGACCAATATCCACTTGGCCACCTACCGCTAAGCAGCCATCACGTGCAGCCTAACGGCGCAGGCGCTGCGTGCAAGTCAGTGCTTGCATACGGCACAAGCTAACAAAAGTAGGCACGTCAGCGCCTGGGGGACATGGCCGCCACCCCCCAGACCACGGCTTTGTCCGCCTGCTGGGCGCGGCGCAGCATGTTGATCAAAGGGCGCGCGCGCTGCGCTAGGCCGATCACCGGCTCTGGTGGGTCCAACGGTTCTAACGGTTCTAACGGGTCTGCGGCTTCACGCGGGGTAGCGTGGTCTTCTTCGGCATAGGGCTCGGCGTGGCGCGTGGCGTTGGCTTTTTCGGCGTGCAGTTGCCGCTCTTGGGCAATCGCCGCCTCCAAGCGCGCAATCGCTGCGTCCAGCTCCTCGGGCAACAAAATACCCGGCACATCGCTGCGGCT
>JBIPME010000013.1:0-11376 GCA_044369275.1 Rhodoferax sp. | reverse complement strand
GCGGCTTCTAGCTGCTCTAGGTTGTTGTACTCTAAAACCAGGGTATGTTGCACCACTTCGGCAGGCACGCCCGCGCTGGTCGGATTGCCAAAAGTGGCCAAGCCCGAACCTGCTTTAACCAACAAGGCGTCAGCATGGCCATGGTAGCAGCCCTCAAATTTAATAAATTTACTGCGCCCCGTGGCACCACGTGCGACACGAATTGCGCTCATGGCAGCCTCCGTCCCAGAGCTGACCAAACGCACCATCTCCATGCTGGGAACACGTTCCAAAATGGCCTCGGCAAGCGCAAGCTCACGCTCGGTGGGGGCACCAAAAGAAAAGCCCTCCAGCAAAGCTTGCTGCACCGCTTCTAAGACAGCCGGATGGCCATGGCCCAAAATCATCGGCCCCCAGGAACCTATGTAATCAAGGTAGCGTTTGCCGTTGGCATCCCAAAAATACGCGCCTTGCGCCCGTGCCACAAAGCGCGGCGTTCCGCCTACGGCCTTGAAAGCACGCACGGGGGAATTCACGCCGCCAGGAATGATTTGGCGAGCGCGGTCGAAAAGGGTTTGATTGAGGTCAATGGACATAAGGTGGGGCAGTCAATGCTGTAATTGGTGTGATAGGTTTGGATTTGGATTTGGCTTGTGTGCGTCGCGGTAGCCCTTGCAACGGCAGTGGCAGGGCTGTTGCAAATGGTGCAGCCCACGATGGCTTTTGAAGGCGTATCGGGGCCAATTAGACATCGATAGACACCCAAAAGTCATCTTGGGCGCAGTGCTGGTGTCCAAAACCGAGTGCGGGATACGCGCTAGGCACAAGGTCCGTGTTTTTATTGTCATGTTGAAGGGCGTGCGCATAGATTTTTATCTGTGGCTAAGGCAGGTTGTAACAGGCTTGTGTTGAAGTCATGCAATACAGGGATATACCCTGTATTTTTTGTCTGTGGCCCTAGATACAATGGAGCTATTCTCATTCTATTCGACGAAGGTTTGTGCATAGTGACTGATAACAAAACATGGATGTGTTTAATTTGCGGCTGGATTTATGATGAGGCCGCTGGAGCGCCTGAACACGGCATTACCCCCGGAACCTTATGGAAAGACGTACCTATGAATTGGACTTGCCCCGAATGCGGAGCGCGTAAGGAAGATTTTGAAATGGTTCAAATTTAAGCCGTGTCGCGTCTTAATGGCTTAAAAAAATACATTTCAAACAATAGGAGCAAATTTGGTGGAAACCCCTTTTGTATCAAAATTGAAAATTCTCATTGTTGACGATAGCAATACGGTGCGGCGCAGTGCAGAAATTTTTCTAAAGCAAAGTGGGCATAGCGTTATGCTTGCGGAGGATGGTTTCGATGCTTTGGCTAAGGTGAATGATTATTTGCCGCAACTTATTTTTTGCGACATCTTGATGCCGCGCTTAGATGGCTACCAAACTTGCACTATTATTAAAAACAATCCGCTCTACGCCAATGTCCCGATTGTCATGCTTTCTTCGAAAGATGGAGTATTTGATAAAGCGCGCGGACGCATGGCGGGAGCGCAAGACTATTTGACAAAACCATTCACTAAAGAACAACTAATAGCGATAGTGGAGCGTTTTAGCGCAACAATTCAAAAAGGAATTTGATTATGGCCATTGTTAGTATATTAATTGTCGACGACTCTAAAACAGAAACAATGTTTTTAACAGAGTTGTTAGAGCGCAGCGGATACAAAGTGGTCTGCGCAGAAAATGGGGATCAGGCGATGCTGCAATTGCAAGCATCCAAACCCGATTTAATTTTGATGGATGTTGTAATGCCAGGCCAAAATGGCTTTCAGCTAACCCGCTCTATCAATAGAAATCCAGAGTTCTCGGATATTCCAATTATCATTTGTACCAGTAAAAATCAAGAAACTGATAAGGTCTGGGGTATTCGGCAAGGGGCAAGGGATTACATCGTAAAACCGATAGATTCGGTTGAGCTGCTTGCCAAAATAAACGCACTTGGCTAGGTTCGCATGTCTAATCGCGATACGATCAAAGCGCTACAAGCGCGGCTTGCTTCGCGCTTACAAGCAGTACAGTCCCAAGGCTCATCCTTGGTTTGGTTGGCGGTAAAAACTAGAGGTTATAGTTTTTTATTGCCCCTCGATCAAGCGGGCGAAATCATATCTTGCACCAATTTACAGCCCATACCGCATTCCAAAGCATGGTTTTCGGGGGTTTTAAATGTTCGGGGTAATTTGCATGGTGTTGTGGATTTTGCAGGGTTTTTGGCAGACCAGTCGGCTGAGAATGTTGTAAAAGGTAGAGGTGGCGAAAATATAAATTTACCAAGTCCACTGGGCGGCGGCAGTGCTGTTACTTTCAATGCCCTGCTTGATATTAATACAGCACTACAAATTGATACTTTATCGGGTTTGCGTGGACTGGATGCCTTCGAGGCAGTGTCCGGCGTAGAGGAGGGGGGACCGCGCTATTTTGGTGGTTTGTACCGGGATTTTCAGGGTGATCTCTGGCGAGAAATAAATTTGCGCTTATTGGCCCAATCGCCTGATTTTATAAATATTAGCGTTTAAATTATTGAGAGGTAACCACAATGTCATTTTTTAAGCCACTCAACCAAATATTTGCGAGAAAAGAGCCGCAAGTCAATGCCAGTCTAGATTCTGCCTTTTACCCCTCGGATACAGGTTCCGTAGACTCTACGCTGAATAAAAATGAAGCTGAATTTGTTTATCAGGAGCGTATTCAGATAGTTGGATTGGGTAATAAAACTGCACAACAACATCAAAAAGTATTGGGTGTTGTGTTTTCTCTGGCGTTACTTACATTGGCTGCCGTTACTTTTTACGCACTGAATGAGTCAGAAAAAGTAGCCCAACAGCTCAATGCCACGGGCAACAGTCTTATGCAGTCACAGCGTTTGGCGAAAACGGTTGCGCAGGCCATGCTTGGCAGTACATTGGCTTTCCCTGAAGTCGAGAGCAGTATCAAGGCGCTGACCACCAACGCACTGGGTTTGCAAAAAGGTAATTCTGCGATGGGTTTGGTGGCACTGTCTACCGCCTACAAGACTAATTTAGACCAGATACGGCCCAGAGTTGAGCGTGTTGAAAATAATACAAAAAAAATCACAACACAACGTCAACTCCTCATTGAATTGAGCTCTTCTTTGCGTTTGATTAACCAACAGTCTTCCGCTTTGTTTGAGGTAACGGAAGGAATCGCGAACGCCAAATTGGAGAATGGCGCTCCGGCCTCAGAGGTCTCATCGGCTGAGCAGTTAAAAATGCTGATACAGCGTATTGAAAAAGCGGCGAACTCCTTCTTAACGACCGAAGAGGTTAATCCAGAGGTGGTTTTCTTGCTTGGCAAAGACTTGATTACGTTTAAGGAAACAGCGCAAGCGGTACTGGAGTCAAGTTCGTCAGGAAAATCCAAGTCCGATCCTGAAAAAATCGCAGACATGAAGTCGCGGGTCGAGGTGTTGCTTTCACTCTACGAAGAAACACGTAAAGAGGCCAACTCCATTTTGGTGAATTTGAAAGGGCTGGTGGATGCTCGCGAGGCCCAAGCAGAAATTAACAAAGACACCGAATTGTTGCGTACCGACTTTGAAACACTGCAATCGAAGCTAGCCTTGGAAAGTGGTATTGATGGCTCTAAACTGGCGCTGTTGATTCTTTCGGCTGCGATCACGCTGCTATCAGCGGCAGGTTTTTCGTACGTGCAATTGCAAGACAGTAGAAAGCGTCAAGTGCGCGCAGAAGGCCAGCGCTACGAAGCTACCGTGCAAGAGCAATTGGCCAAGCAGCAAGAGCAGGAAGCCAAACGCATCAATGATGCAACCCAAGCTGCTATTTTGCGTTTAATGAACGAATTGCAGGCGGTTGCCGAAGGGGATTTGACGCAAGAGGCCACGGTGTCTGAAGACATTACCGGCGCGATTGCCGACTCGGTGAATTACACGGTAGAAGAACTGCGCTCCTTGGTTGCTAACGTACAAAAAACAGCGACACAGGTGGCCCAAACCACCGCCGATGTAGATGCGACTTCCGCACAGTTGCTAGCCGCTTCCACAGCGCAACTGGGTGAAATTACGGAAACGGGCAAGTCGGTCGTGGAAATGGCAGGGCGTATTAATGCGGTATCGGTTCAAGCCCAAGAATCCGCACAGGTGGCACGCCAGTCATTGCAAGCTGCAGCAACGGGCTTGAGTGCTGTACAAAACGCCATTGGTGGTATGAATGCGATTCGTGACCAAATTCAAGAAACTTCGAAGCGCATTAAACGCTTGGGCGAGTCGTCGCAAGAAATTGGTGAAATCACAGAACTGATTTCTGACATTACGGAACAAACCAACGTACTGGCTTTGAACGCAGCCATTCAGGCAGCCTCAGCCGGTGAAGCTGGACGCGGCTTCTCGGTGGTTGCCGAGGAGGTGCAGCGATTGGCGGAGCGTTCCGCAGATGCGACCCGCCAAATTTCAGGCTTGGTTAAAACCATTCAATCCGATACGCAAGATGCGATTGGCGCGATGGAGCGCTCTACGCAAGGTGTAGTGGAAGGTGCTAAGTTGTCCGACAACGCCGGTACTGCGCTGACCGAAATTGACCGCGTTTCGCGCCGTATGGCGGATTTGATTGAGCAAATTTCGGACTCCACTTTGCGTGAAGCAGGGTTGGCCAATGTGGTTGCGCAAAACATTGAGCATATTTTCGTTGTGACAGAGCAAACTGGAAAAGGTACTCGCAACACGGCTGAGCAAGTGCGTGAACTGTCGCGCATGGCCCAAGAATTGCGTCAGTCCGTGGCGCGATTCAAAGTTAGTTAAATTGATACACCATTACCTACATAGATACCATGTTGCAGTCCCCTCATCTCCAATCGAATAGCGAGTTGCCTAGTGCCAATTTGGGCGCTTTGGGGTGGGTGCTGGAGGAGTTGCAAAAACTACTGTACGGTGCCAACCAAGCCATTAAGCGTTTTGTGCACGAAGCTGCACTGGTTCGCGGCACGGAACTTTCGGAAATAGACAGCAGCTATTTGCGTATTGCCAAGCAGCAGCTGCACCAAGCCATGGGGGCCTTGGAAATGGTGGGCATGGCGACGCCAGCCAAAATTTTGCATGCCATAGAGTCAGTGGTGCAAAAGTTTATTGAGAGTCCCCATACCTGCAATGAAAATGCTGCACACCAGCTAGACCGTGCCAGTGCGGCTTTGGTGGATTATTTGCAGCAATTTTTAAAAGGAAGAGAGCTTTCCCCCGTCGTTCTGTTTTCGCATTACCGAGTGGTCATGGAACTGAGCGATGCGCAGCGCATACACCCAGCAGATTTGTGGCCTGTAACTTTGCGTTGGCTCCCTATCGCCTTAGGTAGCAGCATAGAGCCCGTTGTCTATGCCAGCGATTTGCGCAATCGCATGGATTTCGCACTGTTGAAAATTATTAAAACGGGTGAGGTGGAAGGTGCCAAACACCTGTCAACCTTGTGTGCAGGCTTGGCCGTAGCGCAGTCGGATACCAAAGCGCGGTGTTTTTGGACGATTGCGGCAGCCTATTTTGAAGCGATGGGCTGGGCCCTGTTACCGCAAGACGTTTACAACAAACGCACAGCCTCTCGCGTGTTGCAGCACTATGCAGCCTTGGCAAAAGGCGAATCCGATGTCTCAGAGCGGCTTACGCTTGATTTGCTGTTTTTTTGCGCAGTTGCGCAGCCACCTGTGTCTGAACATGTTGCCAGCGACATGCCTGTGTTGCTGGCGGTTCGGGATGCCTATGGACTGGGGCGCAATGCACTGAGTTACAGCATAGACAACCTCTCCAATATAGACCCCGCACAAATTGCCTTGGCCCGTAAACGCATTGTTGCCGCTGCTGAGACTTGGTCCGCTGTCACGGGCGGAGCCAGTGATCAGCTGATTGCGGCAGCGGGGCAGTTTGAAGCGGTGCTTGACTCGGTTCAAAAGACACAGCCTGACAATGCGGCTTTGGCCAAGGCATTGCTATCGGTAGTGCAGGGTTTGACCGAGTCCCATGCTGCACCAGCACCCAGTATCGCCATGGAAGTTGCAACATCCATGCTGTATTTGGAGTCTATTTGCGAGTTAACGGCACCTGGAGACAGCCGAGTACAACAAGACCATGCAACCACTTTGGTTAACCGCTTGCACCAGGTGGGGCAGGGCGGGGCGTTGCAGCCCTTGGAGCGGTGGATGGAAGACTTGTACCGACAAGTCGGAGATCGCCAAACCATGGGCAGCATTGTCACGGAGATGCACGCGACCTTGTTGGAGATTGAAAACGCTTTAGACCAGTACTTTAGAAACACTTCTGCGCCCGCCGTGCTGCGCGAGGTGCCTGGTAAATTGGCGCAAATGCGTGGTGTTTTCTCGGTGATTGGATTAGAGCATCCCGCCTTGGCTGCAAAAAATATGCGCTCGCAGGTGGAAACATGGCTTTTGGGTGAAAAAGAGTCCGCAACGGACAAAGCCAGCTACGAGCGGGTTGGCAATACCTTGGGCGCCATGGGCCTGTTGATCGACATGCTCGCTTACCAGCGGACCTTGGCACAAAAATTGTTTGTGTACGACGAAGTTCAAGGAGAACTCAAGTCGGTTATGGGGCGCGAGCCTGCTGCTGCCAAGGCGCAAACCGATGGGACTAGCCGCATGGTTGCGCCCCAGTCTACGGCTGTGATTGCGACGGCCGTGCCACAGGCGAGTCCTGCGGTTTTGACGCCACAGATTGCGCCAGAATTGCCCAATACCGCATTGCCCAATACCGCATTGTCTCAAGGCTCCAGCGCCAGCTACCACGAAGAAGACAATGAAGAAGATGATCTTCAAGATATCTTTTTGGAAGAGGCCCGTGAAGTGTTCGGAACCGGGTTTGCGGCCTTGGATGTGTTGGCGAGCACGCCGGATGACATGGATCAGCAAACCACTTTGAGGCGTGCTTTTCATACGCTCAAAGGCAGCGCGCGCATGGTGGGCTTGGACGCCTTTGGTGAAGCCGCGTGGGCTTTCGAGCAGCTCTTGAATGCCCGATTGGCAGAGCAAAAACCCGTTAACTCGGACCTGATTGAGTTGTCTACGGCTGCGATGTGTGCATTTGAGCTCTGGATAGAGTCTATTGCGAACCAAACGCCGATCGGTTGGAAGGCTGCAGATTTTCGGCACAGTGCAGACAGTTTGCGCTTGCATGACCAATTGGTGCCCTTGCGGTTCGAACCTGCGGCCGCAGTGAATTTGGATTCAGCGCCTGAGACTTCTCAAGCGCCTGAGATTTCTCAAGTGTCTGTAACGCAATCTTTAGAGGGTGCATTGGCGGACAACGGGCTGTCTTTGGCGCAAAACCTTGAGGGTGAAATTGCCTTGCCAGATGTTGTTTCTGGCCTAGCGGTGCAGCAGTCTGCGGCATTGGGGCAAAGCGATGCTCCCGTGGTCAACGTGTCACTGGACGTGCCAATCGTGCCACTGGATTTGCCAATCGGTGCGCACGCGCATTTGCCAGCGGAACCTGTTCATACGCGGGACGATGCATCGGACTTTTCCGATCTGGCGCTGTCACCCAATGCCGATCCAATGGCCTACGATGTGGCAGCATCGATTGCGCAGGCTATGCAAAACGACACGGACTCTGGCGACAGCATGCCAATGGTTGCGCAAGAGCCTAGCCCGCTTCTAGAAGATGCCTTGTTGGCAGAGTTTGCCCTCGCAACAGATGCTGCTTTGGTGGCTACCGAGCTGCCGCAAATTGCGTTAACTGACCCCAATGAAACAAAAGAGCCCAGCGGTTCCAGCGACTTTAAGGACTTCAGTGACTTGAGTCACTTGAGTGACTTGAGTCAGGCAACCGAGTTGAGCCAAGCGCCAGAGTCTGCGGGCTTGGATTTTGTTGCCTTTGATTTGAGTGGCATCACGGAGATGCCCGATGCGCCGCAGGTGGAGGAATCTTTTATCGACTTTGCGCTTGAAAAGCCGCCGGAGGGCGATTTTGCGCAAACCACGATGCCAGAGCCTGCCATGGCGAACGAAGCTGCTGGGCCCACAACGGCAACCGCGGCTAATTTGGACGGCACCGATGTAGATGCTTCTTTGGTATTTCCTACCCTGCTTGATACGGTTCAAGAACATAGCCAAGACGCGTTGGCGTTGGCACCAGAAAGTGTTTTAGATGGTATTTCAAGCGATGCTGCTGAAAATGGTTTAAAAACTGCGGACGGTATGGCGGACGGTATTGTGGGCGGTATTGTGGGCGGTATTGTGGGCGGTATGGCGGATGAGATTGTGGCCCATACGCCGGACAGTGCGACAGGCAATGTAGTGCAATTGGTTGTGCCGCAGGCTGCGTCCGAAGTCGAAGTCGAAGTCGAAGTTGAAGTCGAACCCGAAGTTGAAGTTGCTTCTCCGATGCCAACCGATTTGCCGCAAGGCTTGAACACGGTTGCGGGTCTTGACTCTTTGCATTCCGAATCCTTTTCTGAATCCTTGATAGATGAAAAAATCAAGGTCGTTGGTAACTTGCGCCTGAGCATTGCGCTGTACAACGTGTACCTCAATGAAGCCGATGAGTGGTCTAGGCGTTTGCAAACAGAGTTGGGCGAATGGGCATTAGAGCAGCACGCCATTGCCGACTCTACGGTTGCGCTAGCCCATAACCTCCTAGGTAGCTCTGCGACCGTTGGTTTTGTGGCGTTGTCGCAGCTTGCACGAGAGCTCGAAAGTGCGCTTTTGCATTTGCAACTGCATCAGCAAATCACCCCAGATGCGGGGGCGGTTTTTAATGCTGCGGCCGAAGAAATTCGGCATTTGTTGCACCAGTTTGCGGCAGGCTTCCTGAAAGATGTTGACCCTTGGATTTTGCTGTCTCTGCGTCGCATTAGCGCCATCGTATTTCCGGTGCCAACATTGGTGCAAGAAGTGCAAGAAGTGCAAGAAGTGCAAGAAGTGCAAGAAGTGCAAGAAGTACCCAATATGCAGGCGGTGCAAGACGCGGTGCAGGACGTGCAAGACGCGGTAGAAAAAGCGCCCTCAACAGCCGCAACGCAGGTGTCGGCAACAACACAGCCCACGGTGATTGCCGCGGCAACCCTGGCGGTGCTGCCGGCAGCGGTGGTCCCGGTAATAGCGCAAGTCCAGCGAACGGTTGTGAAGGAGCTGACCATAGAAGTTTTCCCAAGGGCTGCGATTGCGCCACCTGAGGAGGTCCACGCCCCTGAGGCGATGGCAGATGCCACGCATGCCCAAGCGGTTGTCGTCACGGATGTCTTCGCGCCTTCGCCTGTTGCGCCCCAAGAGCCTTTGGTGGTGGCGAAGGCCCCTGAGCGGTACATGGCTTCGGTTCTGGCGGTGCAGGACGAAGAGGGTGACGCGATGGACCAGCTGGACCCCGATTTGTTCCATATTTTTGAAGAAGAAGCACTGGAGTTGCTCCCCGCTTTAGGCACCTCGCTGCGGCAGTGGGTTGCCACCCCTTCCGACAATGACGCACGTGCGGAAGTCTTGCGCGTGCTGCACACCTTAAAAGGCAGTGCCAGACTCGCGGGCGCAGCCCGGTTGGGCGATTTGAGCCATCGTTTGGAGTCTTTGATTGAGCCCCTTAGAGGCAGTGGCTTGACCAGCGCCACTTTAGAGCCGCTTCTGGCCCGTTTGGATGCTTTGCAGATGGTTTTTCAGGGTTTGCGTACGACGGAGCAAAGCCGCATTGCCAATGTGCTGGCAGCCACGGCGCAAGGCCTTTCAGATGGCAGCCCCGAAGCGTTGCCAGTGGCAGGGCCCGCCTTGGTGGCGGTACCCATGCAGCCCCGCTCTTTGCAAAGCCAGTCGGTGCGTGTGCGTTCGCAAGTCTTGGACCGTTTAATCAACCAAGCGGGCGAGATCATGATCAGCCGCTCTAAGTTAGAGGCGCAAATTAGCCAGATGAAGAGTGCGGTAGACGATTTGGATGCGAACTTGAACCGTCTGCGTTTGCAGTTGCGGGACATGGATTTGCAAGCCGAATCGCAAATGCAGTCACGTCTGTCGCAAAGCAGCGATGTGGCGAAAACCTTTGACCCGTTGGAGTTCGATCGTTTCACGCGGGTCCAAGAGTTGACCCGCATGATGGCCGAGTCGGTGGGCGATGCGGCCTCTGTGCAGCGCAATTTGCTGCGCAATCTGCAGGAGTCTGAGGACGAGTTGGTGAATCAAAACCGACAAGCCCGGGCTTTGCAGCGCGATTTGCTGCGCACCCGCATGGTGGAGTTCGAGGGCATCTCGGATCGCTTGTACGCCGTGGTGCGGCAAGCCGCCAAGGAAGCAGGCAAGCAGGTTCGACTTGACATTATTGGCGGCAACATTGAGATGGACCGGGGCGTTTTGGACCGTATGACGCCCGCATTCGAGCATCTTTTGCGCAATGCGGTGGTCCACGGTATCGAAGACGGCCAGCGCCGCTTGGATGCGGGTAAAACTGTAACCGGCACCATCACCGTTCGCGTTCACCAAGAAAACAATGACGTGTCAGTGAGCTTTGACGATGACGGCGGCGGCCTGCATCTGGAGCGCATTGTGCAAAAAGCCATTCAGCAAGAGCGCATTGCGGCCGATGCGGTACTCAGCGCGCAAGAGGCCATTAACTTACTGTTTCTGCCAGGCTTTTCGACCGCAGACCAAGTTACGGAGTTAGCCGGGCGCGGCATTGGGATGGACGTGGTTCTGTCCGAAGTGAATGCTTTGGGTGGACGCATTGAGACCGCCACTTCACCAGGCGCGGGAACGCGCTTTACCTTGGTCTTGCCCTTGACCACCGCGGTGACCCAGGTGGTGATGTTGCGCGTAGGGGAGTTTACGTTTGGTGTGCCTTCGAATTTGATGGAGACGGTGCTGCGTTCGCCAGCGTCGGTGTTGCGCCAAGCCTACCAAGACCATGCTTATGCGGTTGACCAAAAGAGCATCCCCTTCTTTTGGGCGGGCTCTTTGTTGCAAATTTCGGGGGCCAGTCAGGAAGCGCAAACCAAGAACCTTCCGGTTGTTGTGCTGCGCAGCGCGGGGCAAAGAATGGCCTTGCACGTCGATGAGGTGCTGGGTAACCGCGAGGTGGTGGTTAAAAATTTGGGGCCACAGCTGACGCGCCTTCCTGGCTTGACGGGTATGTCCGTACTGTCTTCGGGGTCTGTGGTCTTGATTTACAACCCTATCGCTTTGGCGGCCGTATACGGCGTGCAGGCGCGTGCATTGCAAGTGGCAGCACAATCGCACACAGCGCATTCGCAAGCCGTACCGCTCGTGAGCAGCGCAGCAGGCAAGCTGCCATTGATT
Source organism: Rhodoferax sp. (assembly GCA_044369275.1). GTDB lineage: Bacteria > Pseudomonadota > Gammaproteobacteria > Burkholderiales > Burkholderiaceae_C > Allorhodoferax. Next base: position 93 of record JBIPME010000013.1, on the reverse strand, counting down.
TTGGTGGTGGACGACTCCATCACGGTGCGCCGTGTCACGCAACGGTTGCTCAACCGGGAAGGCTTTCGCGTGCTCACGGCAAACGATGGTTTG
>JBIPME010000262.1:0-3769 GCA_044369275.1 Rhodoferax sp. | reverse complement strand
GTGCACATACAAGGGGTGTGGGCGCACCCAGGGGACTGGTTGTTTGCCGATGAAGATGGCGTGGTGCTACTTTCGCCCGGGCAAGGTCGCCAGTACTACGCCAAACAGCGCAATGGCAAAAGCGAATAACTGCCCGCCTGTGAGACTTTCGCCCAGCACCAGCACCCCGACCAAGGCCGCTGCAATGGGCAGCAGCACACTGAAAATGCCAGCATGCGAGGCGGGCACATTTTTGAGCCCACTCATCCACAGCCACACACTCCACACACTGGCGGCCAAGGCGTAAAACACCAATAGCAACCACGACGAGGCCTGCACCTGCGCGAAATGGAATGTCCACGCCGTGTACAAGCCCAGTGGCGTCATCAGACAAAACCCCCAAAGGTTAATCAAGGCGCTAATGCGTTTGGGGCTGAGTGCGCCCGTGAGTTTTTTGCCGATGACCGCGTAGGCCCCCTCGCAAAGCACCGCCCCAAAGACCAAGGCGTTGCCAACCCAGGCCTGGTGGCCTGCGAAAAAATCGTTCGCAGCAGGCGCTGCAATGCCAACGGCGGCATGCTTGGTGAGTGAAAACATGCCAATGCCGAACGCACCGCAGGCCGTGGCCGCGGCGATGCGCAAGCCAATGCGCTCCTTTAAAAACAGCCAACTCATCACCGCGATGATGGCCGGAATGGTCGACATAATCACACCCGCCGACACCGCGCTGGTCATGCTCACACCCGAGAGCATGCACAGAGAGAATAAAAAATTGCCAAAAAAGGACTCCATGAACAGCAATCTTCGGGTGCTGCGGGTCATGGGCAACTCGTCTGCGGGGCGTTTCATCCAGTGCAGCATGGCCAGCGCCGCAATGCCAAAGCGCATCCATGCCAACAGGAAAACCGGCAGCGCTGCCACCAGTGGCTTGGAGAGCGCCACATAGCAGCCCACCAAGGCCATACTCAGACCTAGAAACCCGTAAGCAGTCCAACGCGGTTGCGTGGCATGGTTCGACATAATGCCCATAAATGAAGTCCGTACCCAACGAATAAACACGCTACAGCCTACACCAAGGCAGGCGCATGCGGAGGTGGCATGCTGCGGGGGTGCGCAATTGGCCCCGCTTGGGGGCGGTGGGCGGCTTCACAATGCGCGCATGAAGAGTGCAACTTTTTTAGCCCGAATTTAAGGAGTGCCCTGTGGCCATAGGAGACTTTGCATACGCCAATAACGGCAACCATTTTTTGGCGCTGCCGCCATTGGCACCGCAGCACCCCTTTGCCGTTGTGGGGGTGCCTTTTGACGGTGCGGTCACCAACCGCCCCGGTGCGCGCTTTGGCCCGCAGGAAATTCGCCGTGCCTCGCTCATGCTGGCCGATGGAATTCACCCCGTGTTCGACGTCAGCCCCTTGGGCTACGTGGGCGATGCGGCCGATATGCGGCTGCCCAATGCCTGCGGGCTGGCCGAAGTCCGGCAAGCCATACAGGCCCAAGCAGCGCCGCAGATGGCGGCACACCACTGCGTTTTCATCGGCGGTGACCACTCCATTACCTTGCCCTTGCTGCGGGCTGCGCACGCCCAATACGGCCCCTTGGCCTTAATCCATTTAGACGCCCACTGCGATACCTGGCAAGACCACTTTGGCGAACCCGCAGGCCATGGAACATGGACCTACGAGGCCCTGCAAGAGGGCTTGGTGCGCCCCCAGCAAACGGTGCAAATAGGCCTGCGCTCCAGTGGCCAACGCGCGGCACGCACCTACGTGCAAGACCAAGGGGGGCTGATCTTTACAGCGCGTGATTTGCGTGGCCTCGATGGCGCCGCCTTGCAGCCCATCTGGACGCAAATCATGCAGCGCATAGGCCGCACGCCCTGTTATTTGACACTGGACATTGACTGCCTAGACCCGGCATTCGCCCCCGGCACCGGCACCCCAGAGCCCGGGGGCCTGACCAGCTCCCAAGTCTTGACCCTGCTAGAGGCACTCGCGCCCCTGAACTTCATGGGCATGGACTGCGTAGAGGTGTTGCCCGCGTTCGACCACGCCGAGCTCACCAGCAATGCCGCAGCCACCTTCATCTGGACCTACCTCTGCTCCCAAATTGCCAAAATAACCGCGCCCTAAACCATGTCCATGTTGCATACCGACACCGAACTCAATCGCAATAACTACTACGAAGCCAGCGTCCAACGCCCCGCAGCAGAGCCCCCCTTGCAATCGCACTTGCAGGCCGATGTGCTGGTGGTGGGGGCCGGTTTTGCCGGGCTGAGCGCGGCCATCGAACTCGCGCAGCGCGGCTACCACGTGGTGGTGTTAGAGGCGCAGCGCATTTGCAGCGGCGCATCCGGGCGCAACGGCGGCCAGGCCATTGCAGGCTTTGCCAGCGGACAAAGCCCTTTCGAGCAGCAACTGGGGCTTGCGGATGCGCAGCGGGCCTGGGAGATGTCGTTGCAAGCCATCGATTTGATCGACGCCCGCATCCAGGCATTCCAGATCGACTGTGACCGCGTCAACGGCTACCTCTACGTGGCAGACAGCGCACGCAAAGCCCGTGCCTTGGAGCGCGAGATGCAGATGCTGCGCACGCAGTACCGCTTTGAGACGCAATGGAGCGAGGGCGCAGCCGTGCAGCAGCACATTCAAAGCACGCGTTACTGCGCGGCGGCCTACGAAACCCGCTCGGGCCATCTGCACCCCTTGAAGTACGGCCTGGGCCTGGCCCGCGCAGCACGGGCCTTGGGGGTGCGGATTTTTGAACACTCTGCGGTCCAGACTTTGCAACGCGGCAAGCGCCTGTGCGCCACCACTGCCGAAGGCAGCGTGCAAGCCGATTTTGCGGTGCTGGCGGGCAACTGCAGCTTGGCCCAATACGGCGCGCAAGTGGCCCCCGAAATCTACCCCCGCACCATGCCCGTGGGCACCTACATCATTGGCACCGCCCCCATCGCCCCGGCCTTGCGCGAGCAGCTGCTACCGCACAATGCCGCCGTGTGCGACAACAACTTTGTGCTGGACTATTTCCGCTTTAGCGCCGACCACCGCATGCTCTTTGGCGGGCGGGTTAGCTACTCCACCCGCACCCCCAAAGACCTGGCCACACGCATGCGCCGCAGAATGGTGCAAATATTTCCGGCTTTGGCGTCTGTGCCGGTGGACTTTGTCTGGGGCGGCTTTGTGGACATCAGCATGAACCGGGCACCGGACTTTGGCCGCTTGGGCAGCAACCTGTACTACCTCCAAGGTTTCAGCGGCCACGGCGTGGCTTTAACCGGCTTGGCGGGGCAACTCGTGGCGCAGGCCATTCAGGGGCAGGCGCAGCGCTTTGACGTATTTGCCAAACTCTCGCACCGCAAATTTCCCGGTGGCGCCGCCTTGCGCACCCCCAGCTTGGTCTTGGGCATGGCGTATTACCAATTGATGGACCGCCTTTAATCGGGTTCATTTTTTCCATTTCGACCCCATGCATCTACCTTTGTTTTCCCGTCGCCAGGCTTTGCATACCTTAGCGGCGCTGGGCACGGCGGCTTGGACTGGCGGGGTGGCGGCGCAGGCTTTAACGCCGCAAGCGGCGCTGTGGCGGGTGAGCTCGCGCTTGGGTTACGGGCCGCATCCGGCTCTGTTGGCGCCAGCGCAGTCGGCCTCCAGTGTGCGTGCTTGGGCGGCGCAGCAGGTGGATGTGGCGCTGGCGGCAAGCCGCACCCCGGCCTGGGTGGCGGCGCCCTTGGCGGGTTTTAACCGGCCACTGCCAGAAATTTTTGCGGGCGCAAAGGCCGAGCGTGAAGCGC
>JBIPME010000261.1:0-3780 GCA_044369275.1 Rhodoferax sp. | reverse complement strand
TGGTGTTTGGCTCGGTGGCCCGAGGCCAAGCCACCGCCAACAGCGATGTCGACGTGCTGATTCTGGGCACAGCTTCTGAACTCAAGGTCAACGCCGCACTAAGGCCTGCCGGTCGCAAATTGGGCCGAAAGGTGCACGCCACTGCGTGTACGATAGAAGGATTCAAAAAACAGGTAGCCGACCGTGAAAGCTTTGCCCAAGAAGTCGTCCAAAGCCCTCGTATTGAGCTGATTGGACATTTTGATGCTGCGATCTTTTCAGCGTCTGGCCAGTGAACCAGACGCCCCCGTCAAACAGCAAGCAACCAACGCCAAGGACGCAGTGGCTTGGCTGCAGAGTGCGCAGGTCAAGTTGACGGATGCTCGGCAAACCGCTGTGTCATCCGGCACCCGCATGGACGCGGACCGAGGGCTTCAGCCATGAACGAAGCCGAAACAATCGAACCCGGTCGGAGCGCCTGCGAAACTCGCGCAACATGCAGCTATTGGTTGGGCGACCATATAGAGGATGTCCTCTATATGGTCCTAATCAGCATAAGCATTTGAGGGCTGGGTCATGAACATTTCAGCAGCGCAATTCGACGGCAAAGACATTCGCCGTGTTTATGACGAAGCCAGTGAGACTTGGTGGTTCTCGGTGGTGGACGTCGTGCAGGTTCTGACTGATAGCAGCAGCGCTCGTCGCTACTGGTCGGATCTCAAGCGCAAACTGGCGCAAGAAGCGGGTTCCAACCAACTGTACGAGAAAATCGTACAGTTGAAATTGGCCTCAACAGACGGCCGTTTGCGTGAAACAGACTGTGCAGAAGCAACTACGCTGCTTCGCTTGGTGCAGTCCATCCCCAGCCCCAAGGCAGAACCCATCAAGCTCTGGCTGGCCAAGGTGGGCTACGAGCGCATGCAGGAAATGGCCGACCCCGCCCTGTCCCTCAACCGCGCCCGTGAGACATGGCAGCAGCATGGCCGCAGCGACAAGTGGATTCAGCAACGCATGACGGGCCAAGAAACCCGCAACAAGTTGACCGACTACTGGCGCGAACATGATGTGAAAAGTGGCGATGAATTCGCCATGCTCACCAACATCATTCACCAAGAGTGGTCGGGCGTGAGTGTCAAAGAGCACAAGAACATCAAGGGCCTGAAAACACACAATCTGCGTGACCACATGAGCGAGGCCGAACTGATCTTCACAGCGCTGGCTGAACTCTCAACCCGACAAGTGGCAGAAACCCAGCAGGCGACCGGTTTACAAGAAAACAAAGGGGCTGCAGTGGTGGGTGGTCGCATTGCCAAGCAAGCCCGCCAGCAGCTGGAGCAGCAAACAGGCCGATCTGTGGTGACAGGCGACAACTATCTGGCACCCCCCAACAAAAAATTAAAAGCCAAATCAACTGTTGCAAAAACTGCAACGGTTCAAAAAACACCGCGCAAGAAGGTGTGAAAGACCGATCCATGAACGAAGCCGAAACCCGCGCCGAACACATCGACCCGGCCCTGGCCGCCGCAGGCTGGGGCCAGGTGGATGGCAGCCGCATCTTGCGCGAGCACAACATCACGGCGGGCCGCCTGCAAGGCGCGGGCAAGCGAGCGCGTGCCGACATTGCGGACTATGTGCTGGTGTACCGCAACACCAAGCTGGCAGTGATCGAGGCCAAAGCCTGGGCCAAGCCGCTGACCGAGGGCGTGGGCCAGGCCAAGAGCTACGCGGCCAAGCTGGCGATTCGCCATACCTACGCCACCAACGGCCAAAGCATTTACGGCATCAACATGCACACGGGGGCCGAGGCCGAAGTGGCCCGCTACCCCACGCCCGACGAGCTTTGGGACATGACGTTTGGTGAGGCCTTTGGCGAGAGCGAGGCGCAAGCCGCCGCCTGGCGCAAACGCTTTGCCGCCGTACCACTCGAAGACAAAGGCGGCACCTGGACGGGCCGCTATTACCAAGAGAGCGCCATCACCCGCGTGCTGGAGGCAGTGGCCAACGGCAAAGACCGTGTGCTGCTGACGCTGGCCACGGGCACGGGAAAGACCTTCATCGCGTTTCAGCTGGCGTGGAAGCTGTTTCACAGCCGCTGGAATTTAAAGGACTGGCGCGGCGGCACCGAGCCCAGCCGCCGCCCACGCATTTTATTTTTGGCGGACCGCAACATCCTGGCCGATCAGGCGTTCACCGCGTTCTCGCCCTTCCCCGAAGATGCGGTGGTTCGCATCGACCCCAGCGACATCAAGAAAAAAGGCCGCGTGCCCAAGAACGGCAGCGTGTTCTTCACGATTTTTCAGACCTTCATGAGCGGGCCGGGGGAGACCCCCTACTTTGGCGAATACCCACCGGACTTCTTTGACTTCATCATCATCGACGAGTGCCACCGGGGCGGCGCCAACGACGAAGGCAGCTGGCGGGCGATTTTGGAGTACTTCAGCCCCGCCGTGCAGCTGGGCCTGACGGCCACGCCCAAGCGCACGATCAACGCCGACACCTATGCCTATTTTGGCGACCCGGTTTACACCTACTCGCTTAAAGAAGGCATCAACGATGGCTTTTTGACGCCGTTTCGCGTCAGGCAATTTGCCACCACGCTCGACGATTACGTCTACACCGCCGACGACATGGTGCTGGGCGGCGAAGTGCAGCAAGGCAGGCGCTACGAAGAAAAAGACTTCAACCACAGCATTGAGATCAAAGAGCGCGAGGCCTACCGCGTTAAGCTGTTCATGGACAGCATCAACCAGCGCGAAAAAACCATCGTGTTTTGCGCCACCCAGCAGCACGCCCTGCTGGTGCGCGACCTGATCAACCAGACCAAGACCAGCACCGCACCCGACTACTGCGTGCGCGTGACGGCCAACGACGGCAAGCTCGGCGAGCAGCACCTGAGCCAGTTTCAGGACAACGAAAAATCGCTGCCCACCATCCTGACCACATCGCAAAAACTCTCCACCGGGGTGGACGCCCGCAACGTGCGTAACATCGTGTTGATGCGGCCTGTGAATTCGATGATCGAGTTCAAGCAAATCATCGGGCGCGGCACCCGCCTGTACGACGGCAAGGACCACTTCACAATCTACGACTTTGTGAAAGCGCACCACAAGTTCAACGATGCCGACTGGGACGGAGAACCCGTGGAGCCTGAACCACCCGAAAAACCTTTGCCCCCAAGCTGGCAGCCACAAGACCCGACCGAGCCACCCAAGGTGCGCGAGCCTGGCGAAGAGCGCCCGGCCAAGCTGGTGGTCAAACTGGCCGATGGCAAAACCCGCACCCTCCAGCACATCACCTCCACTAGCTACTGGGGGCCAGACGGCAAGCCGCTGTCACCCGCGCAGTTTTTGGAAAGCCTGTTTGGCGCCCTGCCCGAATTCTTCAAGAACGAAGACGAACTGCGCACCCTGTGGGCCGACCCCAGCACGCGCAAAGCACTGCTGAATGGCCTGACCGACAAAGGCTTCGGCCGCGACCCGCTGCGCGAAATGCAACGCATCATCGACGCCGAAAAAAGCGACCTGTACGACGTGCTGGCCTACGTGGCCTTTGCCCTGCCCACCGAGACACGCGCCAGCCGTGCGAATAGAGCCAAGGCGCACAACGCGGTGACTTATGGGGAAAAACAGCAAGCGTTCTTGGCGTTTGTGCTGGACCAGTACGTGACGCAAGGCGTGGACGAACTCGACGCCGACAAACTGACCCCACTGCTCAAGCTGCGCTACAACGCGCTGAATGACGCGATGGCGGAATTGGGGGATGCGGTGCAGGTGAGGCAGGCGTTTGTGGGGATGCAGCGGT
>JBIPME010000260.1:0-3802 GCA_044369275.1 Rhodoferax sp. | reverse complement strand
GCCCACGTGTGTGGCCAGCTTTCTACCGCGTACATAAAACCAACGGCCCATATTTGCGCAAATGCAGATAGCTGGTTCGGGTCAATATCCTCGCGTTCTTCAACAGGTAGCGCTGCAATCGCGCCCCGCATGTCCAAAAGGTAGGGGACGTACATTTCTGCTTCGTGCGCGGAGTCGGGGTCTTGTATCAAAGCGGTGGCTATTTCGTTCCATCGCCTTTGCCACAGCGACATGAAGGTGGTGAGTTGTTCTGCGCTGCTAAAGCAACTAGGCTCTTTCACTGCCTCGGTGGAGATGCCACCCAAGCTCTCTGGGCCGTCTAAATCAAGCAAGACGGACAGGTATTGCGAGGCCGGTATGAGGTTGCGGCACACCAACAGCGCGGCCATAAAGCCTTCGCAAAATTCCCAGCTTGGCGTCTCTTCCATGCGGCTTCGGATGTCGTCCAAAATGGACTCCAGTAGCCGAAAATCGGCATCGATTAACTTGGTAGAAGTGGCGTTGTCCATGGTATTGCCTGAAATAGGAGGGGGTTTGTTTGGCATTTGCTGAGAATAAAGGGTGTAATTCGGTGGTATTGTCGCTGCAAGGAGAGCTTGCATGTTTGATTATTTAGATCGGTTGTTCCCCGTTCGGTATACCGTGATGGGACTGTGTTGTTTTGGTCTGTTGCTTGGGTTGTACAGTTTTTTTGTATTCGGCGTTGGCTTGGGCGTGGTGCTGGTTTTTGGCGCTGTGGTGGCGGTAGGCGTTTACGACGTGAGCCAAGCGCAGAGTTCCATTTTGCGCAACTACCCCATCATAGGCCACCTGCGTTTTGCCTTGGAATTTATACGCCCTGAGATTCGCCAATACTTTATTGAGGGAGATAGCGAGGCAGCCCCATTTTCGCGTTCGCAGCGTTCTTTGGTGTACCAACGCGCCAAAGGCGAGCCCGATAAACGGCCTTTTGGTACGCAAAAAGATGTCCATGCCGAAGGCTATGAGTGGATTAACCACTCGGTTGCGCCGACCACTGTAAGTTCGCATGACTTTAGGGTGTTAATTGGTGCACAACGGGCCCAGCCTTACAGTTGCAGCGTGTTCAATATTTCTGCCATGAGCTTTGGCGCATTGAGTTCTAACGCGATTTTGGCCTTGAATGCGGGGGCCAAGCGGGGCAATTTTGCGCACGACACCGGCGAGGGGAGTATTTCTGCTTACCATCGCCAGCACGGCGGGGATTTGATTTGGGAAGTGGCCTCGGGCTATTTTGGCTGCCGTAACGAAGACGGCAGCTTTAATGCCGAAAAGTTTGCCGCCAATGCCTGCGACCCGCAGGTCAAAATGATTGAGCTCAAACTCAGCCAAGGTGCCAAGCCCGGCCATGGAGGGGTTTTGCCGGGGTCTAAAGTGACGGTGGAAATTGCCACAACGCGTGGCGTGCCGGTGGGTGTGGACTGTGTTTCGCCTGCTGCGCACAGCGCTTTTTCGACCCCTATCGAGATGATGCATTTCATCGAAAAATTGCGCACACTCTCAGGTGGCAAGCCCACGGGTTTTAAGCTTTGCATTGGCCACCCATGGGAGTGGTTTTCCATGGTCAAGGCCATGTTAGCAACGGGCATTACGCCGGATTTTATTGTGGTGGACGGCGCCGAAGGCGGCACGGGCGCGGCCCCGTTGGAGTTTACCGACCACGTTGGGTCGCCATTGCAAGAGGGCCTGCTTTTGGTGCACAACACGTTGCGCGGCGTGGGCTTGCGCGAGCACATCAAAATTGGCTGCGCGGGCAAGGTCATTAGTGCATTTGATATTGCAAGGTTAATGGCTTTGGGGGCCGATTGGTGCAACAGTGCCCGTGGCTTTATGTTTGCGCTGGGCTGTTTGCAGGCGCAAACCTGCCATACTGGCACCTGCCCCACCGGGGTTGCGACCCAAGACCCCGTGCGGCAACAGGCCTTGGTGGTGCCAGACAAAGCCAGCCGGGTGTTTAACTTTCACCAGCAGACGATGCATGCACTGCAAGAGCTGGTGCAGGCCGCAGGCATAGGGCATCCGAACCAGATTACGCCGCACCACATTGTGCGCCGCTCGGCGGACCAAAAAGTGCGCTCTTTGTCGCAGCTTATTTTGACGCAGCTGCCGGATCGCGCCTTGCTAGACAGTGATTTAGACAGCTTGCCATTGATTTATCGCAACTCTTGGCCCTCCAGCAGCCCGCAGAGTTTTGCATTGCAGGCAAAGCAAATGAACCCCATTGCCACTTGATGCGCCGCCATTTATTTGCGCATGAGCGTGCTTTTGCCAAAGAGCGAAGCGATTAAATCCACGGCGACTTCGGCCGTGCGGTTGCGCTCATCCAAGGCGGGGTTGAGCTCCATCACGTCCAGCGACGCCAGCCGCCCGGTATCGGCAATCATCTCCATGCACAGCTGCGCTTCGCGGTAGCTGGGGCCGCCGCGCACCGTGGTGCCCACGCCGGGGGCGATGTCGGGGTCTAAAAAATCGACGTCAAAGCTGACGTGCAAATGGGTGTTCTGATCGACCAATGCCAGCGCCAGCTCCATGGTGTTGCGCATGCCCATCTCGTCGATGTAGCGCATGTCAAACACTTCGATGTCTTGCGCATGCACGAAGCGTTTCTCGCCTTCATCGACGCTGCGGATGCCAATTTGGCGCACCCATTTGGGCGAAATCGCCGGTACATGGCCGCCGATTTCAATCAGCGCTTGCGGGCCAAAGCCGCATAAACAGGCCACGGGCATGCCATGGATGTTGCCGCTGGGTGTTAAGGCGTGGGTGTTGAAATCGGCATGCGCATCCAGCCACAAAACGCGTAGTTTTTTGCCCGTATCGCGGCAGTGGCGGGCGACAGCGCTGATGGAGCCAATGCCTAGGCAATGGTCGCCACCGAGCACGATGGGCAGGCGGTTTTTTTGCAGCTCTGTGTACACCGCCGTGTGCAAAGCCTGGTTCCACGCGGTGACTTCGGGCAAATGCCGGTAGCCATCGATGGGGGGCAGCCAGGGGTTGGACGGGCCGCTGAGGTTGCCGCTGTCGTGTACGTCCAAGCCGAGCTGTGTCAAGGTTTGGGCTATTTGGGCTACGCGCAGCGCCTCGGGGCCCATGCTCGCGCCACGGCAACCCGCGCCGATGTCTGTGGGGGCGCCGACCAGGCTAATGAGGTGGTTCATGGTGTTAATGTGTTTGAAGTTGAAAAAGGGGTGTGCGTGCGCCCACTTGCATGCCTTTGGCGTTGTGCAAGGTGCTGGCCCGCCAAGGGGCTAGCAGGCTACGTTGCGCAGCGTCTAGCCAACCGAGTTGGTCTAGCACTTCTACGCTGGCCGCGAACAAGGCGGGCTTGTTCGCGTCGATGATTTTGATGGCAAAGGCTTCGCCCCGGCTTTTGCTGGCGACCACTTGCACGCCATCTGCGCCGATTTTGCTGACCCAGTCGCCCCGCCCCGCCTGCATAAAAGCCAAGTCATTGCGGCCCGTGCCGCTGACCCATTCGGGGCACTCGGTCATGGCCGTGGCCAGTTGCGCAAAGCTTGCGCCGTATTGCGCATCGGCCTCGCCACTGGCCAAGCGGGCGTAGCCGTAGGCCAATTTGGACAGTGGAATGGCGTAATTCGGTGCCGAGCAGCCATCGATGCCCATTTTCAAGTCTTCCGCCTCCATGCCCACGGCCTGCGCCACCGCCGCGCGAATGGCCTGTTGCAAAGGGTGGTGGGGCTCGGTGTAGTCGTCCAAAGACCAGCCCTGTTGCACGCAATGGGCCAGAAAACCGGCGTGCTTGCCGCTGCAGTTGTGGTGGCGT
>JBIPME010000258.1:0-3830 GCA_044369275.1 Rhodoferax sp. | reverse complement strand
TTTGAACGGGATCAGGCAGGCCACGGGGCCAAAGATTTCTTCTTGTGCAATGCGCATGCGGTTGTCAACGTCCGCAAACACGGTGGGCCAAACGAAGTTGCCGTTTTTCACATGCGCGGGCAAGGCTGGCGCGTAGCCGGGTTGGCCCAGGCCACCGCAGAGCAGGGTCGCACCTTCTTTAGGGCCGAGTTCGATGTAGCTGCGCACCTTGGCCAAGTGGGCTTGGCTGATCATGGGGCCGACGATGGTTTTTTCGTCCAGCGGGTCGCCCACCACGATGCGTTTGGCGCGCTCGGCAAACTTGGCGCAGAAGTCGGCATAGATGCTTTGCTGCACCAGGATGCGGCTGCCTGCGGTGCAGCGTTCACCGTTGTTGCTGAAAATCATGAACACAGCGGCGTCGAGGGCGCGGTCTAGGTCGGCGTCTTCAAAGATCACGAAGGGGCTTTTGCCGCCGAGTTCCATGCTGAATTTCTTCAAACCCGCGCTCTGCACAATGCGGTTGCCCGTGGCGGTGGAGCCGGTGAAGCTGATGGCGCGCACGTCGCGGTGCGACACCAGCGGCTCGCCCGCTTGCGTGCCGTAGCCGTGCACCAGGTTGAGCACGCCCGCAGGCACGCCCGCCTCCAGCGCCAAGGCGCCTAACCGGTCCGCGCTCAGGGGCGAGAGTTCGCTCATTTTGAGCACTGCCGTGTTGCCAAAGGCCAAGCAGGGTGCGACTTTCCAAGTGGCGGTCATGAAGGGCACGTTCCACGGACTGATCAAGGCGCACACGCCCACGGGTTGGAACAGGGTGTAGTTCAGGTGCGTGGGGGTGGGGTAGGTGTGGCCGTCTACGCGGGTGCACATTTCGGCAAAGTAGTGGAAGTTGTCGGCCGCACGTGGCACCAGCTGTTTGCCAGTCTGGCTAATGGTTTGGCCGCAGTCGCGGGTTTCGGTGTCGGCGATCTCGGGCACGTGCTTGGTGATCAGGTCACCGAGCTTGCGCATGATTTTGGCGCGCTCCGTGGCGGGCGTGGCCGCCCACTTGGGGAATGCGGCCTTGGCTGCGGCCACCGCAGCGTTCACTTCTTGCACACCACCCGAGGCGACTTCGGCCAGCACTTGCTGGGTGGCGGGGTTGATGGTTTCAAAGTAGTCGCTGCCTGCGACGCATTGGCCGTTGATGAGGTGATCGATGCGCATAGTTACCCTTGGAAAGTGCCTAGAAATTGCTTAAAGAATGCTTGAAAATTGCTTAGAAACTGCTTGGAAAACCGCCTCAGTAATTAGCCTTGAACAACCGTGTTGTGCAGCGCGCCAATACCCTCAATTTCGGTGACCACGACATCGCCCGGTTGGCAGTCCACTACGCCGTCGGGCGTGCCCGTCAAAATCAGGTCGCCGGGGTTGAGCGTCATGAAACTGCTGAAGTATTCGATCAAGGTCGCGATGTCAAAAATCATGTCCCGGGTGTTACCGCGCTGTGTGAGTTTGCCGTTGACGGTGGTTTGCAAGGCGAGCTGCATGGGGTTGGGGATGTCGGCTGCGTCCACCAGCCACGGCCCAATGGGGGTGCAGGTGTCGCGGTTTTTGACGCGCAGGTTGGGTCGGTACCAGTTTTCCAAATAGTCGCGGATGGCGTAGTCGTTGGCCACGGTGTAGCCGCCCACGAAGTCGTAGGCATCGTCTTTTTTAACGTGGCGCGCCTTGCGGCCTATGACCACCGCCAACTCGCATTCGTAATGCATAAACTGCACCCCCGCAGGGCGCTGGGTCCAAGCCCGGTGGCCTATGAGTGCGGCCTCGCCTTTCATAAACGCCAGTGGCTCTTCGGGGGCTTTGAAAGCCAGCTCTTTCGCGTGGTCGGCATAGTTCAAACCCAGCGCAATCACGGTGCGGGCCTGTGGCACGGGTGCCAGAGGCGGCAACCAAACCACCTCGTCCAAAGCCACGGTCCGCCCTCGGTAGGGGCCGTGGGTAAGCAACAGCTGGCCTTGTGATTCGACAGCGTCGTGCAGTGCACCCGCCCAGGCAATGCGTGCGTGCTTCATGCGCGGCTCCCCTGTTCTTGCAAGTTGCTAGCCGCAGCGCCCCGCAAACGCTGGGCCACCGAGGGCAATCCCGGTGCATCGATTTGCACGCTATCGCCCGCTCTGGCACGCACACGCTGGCCATCGGCCAAGCAATCGGTGCCGACCATCAACACATCGCCCGCACGCAAGGCCATGCATTGCGCCACATCGGCCACCAGTTGCTTGGCTGGGCGGACCAAGGTGGACAAATCCACCACCTGCACCTGCTGGCCATTGAGGCGCACCGAAATTTGCAAACTGCTGCAGTCCAAGGTTGACCACGGCACTGGCTGACCCAAACCCAGATAGCCATCGCGGCAACGGAACTTGCTCGGTGGGCGGTAATAACTGCCATGCGGCACCGACCAATCCAACAGCAACACCGCCGAAACCGCTTGGTTGTGGTCCCCCATGACCAAGCCCAGCGTGGCCCCCACGTCCAACTCGGTTACCCCGTCTTGCAACAACAGCACATCCGAAGGGTTGAAGGTGTTGGCCGTCTTCACATACAGCACAGGTGCTTTTGGTGGCGCTTGGTACGGTGCTTGAACCATGCGCGCAGCCCACAAATCGAATTCGCGCTGAAAATTCAGCAGCGTGCCATAAACCGTGCCCCGGGGTTGCCAAGCGGAGATAAGTGCCATCCGATTATTCCTCTATTTCTTCCAACAGGTTGTCTGCCCCTGGGGCTTGTCCAGCCAGTGCTATGACTTTGTCTAGTAAAGCGTACAAGGTCTGCAAAGCCTCTGCACCCATTTGTTCTTCCATCCAAATGTAATGGGATTCGATGTTATTCGACAAAGTCTGCACTTTGTTCAAACCCGCTGGCGTCACACGCACCACCGAACGCCGCGCATCTTCGTAAGAACGCTTGCGCTGCAACAAGCCATCGCGCTCCATGCGCTTTAGAACGCCACTCAGGCTAGGCCCGAGCAAGAACGCCTCCTTGGCCAAGCGGCCCGTCTCCAAACCCAGCGTTACATCGGCTTGCTCGCCCAAGACCCGCAGCACGCGCCACTGCTGGTCGGACAAGCCCTGCTGGCGCAGGCTGGGTCGGGTGTAGGTCATCACCGATTCACGCGCTTTTAACAAAAGACGCGGCAAATTGCGGTAGTGGAAATTGGTAGATACAGTCATATATTTAATATGTTAAATAAATTATAAGCGGTTTAAGAAACGATACTTTCACCCATCGACTCACAAAAAACAGCTGCCAGATACGCCATCAGGCTGCTTAAGCCGTCTGCCCCATGCACGTACACCCCAAACAGCATGCTTCGGTCAGTGCAGCGCCCGATAACGCAACGAGCACATTCCGAACCGTTAATCGTACACAAATTAGAAAAATTAATCACTATTTATTATTTTTTCAAAATTTAAATATTAAATTAAATTAAAGTGATTAATTTAATAAATTTATGCATGGAAGGCAACAATGGGCACAAAGTGAAAAACATTGCTGGCAAAAAGAAGAACCTAACAGCGCGCAAGTAGCAGCGTGCAGGCGTGCAGGCTCAGCGCCTAGCTAGGCCGCACCCACTAAGGGCGGGAGGAAGATGGAAAAAAGATGGAAAGACGGAAAGGAGATCGAAAAAAGCGGGGCAGCATGAAGCTGCTTCACTTACGGCGTCTGAAAGTCCAACGGTCATTGGCCAAAAAATTACTCACGCTCGCCAACGCAATGGCAATCAGGTTGGCCTGCATATAGTGCATCATGTCGCTTAGCCACAACGTTAAACCATATTGCAAGGCTATGCCCAACCAAGAAGCCAGTGC
>JBIPME010000257.1:0-3840 GCA_044369275.1 Rhodoferax sp. | reverse complement strand
GCAGCTACTTTGAAGACCTGCAAATCGGCGACTCCTTGCTCACCCACCGCCGCACCGTCAGCGAGGCCGACATCGTCGCCTTTGGCGGTATCTCGGGCGACTTCTTCTACATGCACTTTGACGAAATTGCAGCCAAAGACTCCCCCTTTGGCAAACGCATTGCCCATGGCTACTTCGTACTCTCCGCAGCAGCAGGCCTGTTCGTCTCACCCGCGCCCGGCCCGGTACTGGCCAACTACGGCTTGGACACCCTGCGCTTTGTCAAACCGGTCGGCATAGGCGACACCATCCAAGCCCGACTCACCGCCAAACGCAAAATCGACCGCCAGAAAAAAGATGCCAACGGCGTAGGCCAAGGCGTGGTGGCATGGGATGTGGAGGTGAGCAACCAAGACGGTGAACTGGTTGCCAGCTACGACATCCTGACCCTCGTGGCCAAACGCATCCAAAGCACATAAAGACTGAAATGCCGCAATACAGCATTACCGCAATGCTGTATTGCGCAATGGTTTCATTGCTTTTTCATTGCTTCATTGCTTCATTTCGCAATGGCTTAACCTGCCAGCGCCCGCATCCCACATACCCAGCCCTACACCGAGCCCAACACCATGCCCAGCTACTCCATTGAAGGGGTCATCCCCGTAGTCCACCCCAGTGCCTACGTGCACCCCAGCGCCGTGCTCATCGGCGACGTGCACATAGGCCCCCACTGCTATGTGGGCCCCAACGCCAGCCTGCGCGGCGACTTTGGCCGCATCGTGCTGCACGCCGGGGCCAACGTGCAAGACAACTGCGTCATGCACGGCTTTCCGCAACAAGACACTTTGGTAGAAGAAAACGGCCACATCGGCCACGGTGCCGTGCTGCACAGCTGCACCATACGCCGCGACGCCTTGGTCGGCATGAACGCCGTCATCATGGACGAAGCCGAAGTAGGCCCGCAAGCCATCGTAGCCGCCTGCGCCTTGGTCCCTGCGGGCATGCGCATCCCGGCCCAAACCCTGGTCGCAGGCATACCCGCCAAAACCATACGCCAGCTCAGCGCCCAAGAAATCAAATGGAAACGCACCGGCACCGAAACCTACCAAGACCTCACCCGACGCTGCCTCGCCACCCTGCAAGAAGTGCAACCCCTGCCCCAAGCCGAACACAACCGCCCCAGCGTGCAAGCCCCGCAGGTGCAACCCTTGATTGCAGCCAAGCGCAGTTGATCTGTGGTGGGCTAAGAGCCATGCGAGTGGGCAAGCTTTGGGCGGGTTAAGCCGCTTTAAACGCTGGGCTGTGGCGTATCCGTTGCAACTTGCAGCCGAATAGAGAAATAAAACAGGCTTCCACGGCCCTCTTCGCTGTCGAGTTCAATGGTGCCACCCATCATTTTCACCAGGCTTTTGCAAATAGCCAAGCCAAGCCCGGTGCCGCCAAAATGGCGAGAGGTGGAGGCATCTGCCTGCGTGAACTCCTCAAAAATAAGCTCTGAATTTTCTTTGGAAATACCAATTCCCGTGTCTTTCACCATGAATTTCAATAAAAATCCGTGTTCATTGAAACCCAATGAAGTAACAGAAACCGTTACTTTTCCATGGTTGGTAAATTTGATGGCGTTGCCCGCTAAATTGAGCAGCACTTGCCGCAGACGCATCGGGTCTCCTAGTAATAACGGAGGAATCGATGGGTCAATTAAAAAACGCAAGGCGATGGGCTTGGACAAATTCACCGTCAAAATGGAATGGATTTCATCTAACAGCGCAATCAGGTTAAACGAATGTTTTTCCAAAATGAGCTTTTCTGCTTCGATTTTTGAAAAATCCAATACCTCGTTAATCAAAGTCAATAAAGATTGCGCAGCAGTTTCTGCCTTGGTGGCGTAGTCCTCCTGACGAACGGACAGCGGCGTGGTTTGCAGCAGTTGCAACATGCCCAACACGGCGGTCATGGGCGTGCGGATTTCATGGCTTACATTGGCTAAAAATTGGCTTTTATAGGCGTTCGCAATTTCAGCGCGATTGCGCGCCTCTTCTTCTGTATGCCTCGCTTGAATTAATGCACAAAAAGTTTTGTACATTTCATTGGCCTGAAAAATCATGAAACACAAAGAACAAAGAACAATGTAGGAAATTAATTTATTACCTTCTCCTTGCATGTAAAAACGCACTGAAGAAGGGAGAAATAAAATAATTAGAAAAAATATAATTCCACGCTTATTGGCATACAAATAAACAATAGAAGAAAACCCCACAGAAATATAATAAGTGAACCACAGAGCTTGCAAAGAGTTACCAATCTTATCGACAAGTGGCCAAACGGCCACATTCCAAACCAATGCACCCATCCAACACTGGTGAAAATATCTTTTCTCCCAGCGCGGCATCTCAGCCAAACCAGGTTTGGCCTTTGTAAACTGCCGATAGGAATAGTAATTCCATAAAAAAGATAAATACAAGGGAATGACCCAAACAATAAATAACTTGTTAATGGGGCTGAAGTAAAAAAGAGTTGAAAGCATCGTGCTGAACGAAAATACAGCCGCCATTTGTGTAATGGGTTGGCGTCTGTACGATTCGTAAAGCAGAGCCAATTGCACCCTTTGCTCTAAGGGCGCACTCCAATGGAGCGCTTTAAAAAAAGAAAGAAATTTCAAATTGAATTGCATTTTTATTTAAAAAACTACATCGGTTTAAATTATATAGTTATAAGTCAAGTTTCTCAGGATGAAAAAAGCCCCTTTCGGGGCCAAGACCTTCTAAACTTTCTACTTCGCCGGAAAAACTGAAGCAAAAAATTCTGCTACAAAATTTTCAAAAAATCTGAAAATTTAGCGCCTTTTTACAAATATAACACCATAAATCTCAAACAAAGAAGATATGATTTTTCCCACCCGGCCACTTTCGACGATTTCCAAGGTCAAAGTGGCCGTGGTCACGCCTTTGGTGCACTGCGTTTGCATGGCTGTTACGTTGGCTTTGTCTTTCGCTAAATTTTCCAAAATGTCTCGCAACAAATCTTTTCTGTCATGGGCTTGCAAAACGATATCTACGGCGTACAAGCTGCCCTCTTTGCCCGCAGCGCTGCCCCACGCAACCTCGATGCAGCGCTCTGGGTGGAGTTGCAGCATGTGGCGCAGGTTCGAACAACCCCTACGGTGCACGCTCACGCCTTTGCCCCGCGTGACAAAGCCCGCAACCGCATCCGGTGGGGCGGGTCTACAGCATTGGGCAAGCTGCGTCATCAGCGAGCCCACGCCAACCACCAGCACGCCAGCGGCGTCTTGGGCTTGGTCAGCGCGTGATTTTTTGAGGTGAACCTGGTCCTCAGGGGCGCTGACTGGGGGGCGCAAAATCATTTCGATGCTGCGCAAAGAAAGCGCGTCTTTGCCCACGGTTTCAAACAAGGCTTGCGCCGAAGGCAAACCCATTTGCGCGGCCAAGGTTTCCAATTTGAGCGATGTCTTGCCTTCGCGTTGCAGCAGTTTTTCTATGGCTTCACGGCCTTTGGCCACTGTGGCATCCATGGCCTGCGCATTGAACCAAGCCCGCACCTTCACCCGGGCTCGGTGGCTTGCCAAAAATCGCAGTTCGGTATTGAGCCAATCGCGCGAAGGCCCGCCCTCTTTGGCTGCGGTGATTTCCACCGTTTGCCCATTTTTCAATGCGGTGTTCAGCGGCACCATGGCCCCATCGACTTTGGCACCGCGGCAGCGATGGCCTAAGTTGGTGTGAACGCTGTAGGCAAAGTCCACCGGCGTGGCACCTTGGGGTAGTTCGATGATGGCAGCATCTGGCGTGAGCACGTAAATGCAGTCTTCTAACAGCGCCCCACCTTCTTGCGCAGTCTGCCGGTGTG
>JBIPME010000256.1:0-3846 GCA_044369275.1 Rhodoferax sp. | reverse complement strand
GCTCAGCACCAACGAACTCGACACCGCCACCGCCAGCATGGCCAAATACTGGACCACCGACCTGCAATGCAAAGTGATGGACGAATGCGTGCAGCTCTTTGGCGGTTACGGCTACATGTGGGAATACCCCATTACCCGCGCCTACGCCGATGCCCGCGTGCAGCGCATCTACGGCGGCACCAATGAAATCATGAAAGAGGTGATTACCCGCTCCATGGGCTTGGCGGGGAAGTAGCGTAGGGGCTAAATCGGTGGCCTGTTTCGAGCCAAGCTATCTGCGCTGAAGGTTTTCATGAGAGCATTCATTTAAGGCTTTGACTGTTTCAATTCCTTGATTGAGTAAATTAACTCAATCAAGGAAAAATGCATCTACTCCCCCCTGAGTCGCAGCCACAGCCACAGCGTTAGCTACTCACCTTAACTCGCAATGCGCCTAGATTTTTTGGGTAAATTCTTGGTGACCTGGGCGCGCAATGCGGCGTTGAAGGCGCTGGTGGCCCAGGTGCGGGCTTGGTCGCGTTCGTCGAGGATGGTTTCGGGGGCGCACCAGTAGGACAGTTGCACGGGTTTGCCCCGTTGGGTGTAGGTAAAGGGGGTGCAGCCTTGGGCCATGAAGTCGGCTACGTTGTGCGCATCGGTTTTCAAATACAAGCGCCCTGCGGCGTAGAGGGCGAACATGATGCCGTCGTGGTAGATGCCGTAGCCACCAAACATGCGGCGCGTGTGGATGGGGCCAAAGCTGTCAAATATTTCGTGCAGGTGGTCTACCGATGGGTGCATGGCGATGGCGGGGGTGGCAGCGGGATGGCAGGTGTGGCCGGATTGCGTTTAGAGGGCTTGCATATTGAGCAAGGCGCTTTCGATGGCGGCGGCGCAGCTGGCGGGGTTTTCCATGGGGAAGAGGTGGCTGCCGTTGAGCATGTGCACGCGGCCTTGGGTGATTTGGATGGTGTTGCGCAGGCCGGCCTGGCGTATTTCGGCGGAGTGGGTGGCGCCTATGAAGCTAACGGGGCGGCGCAGTGGGTAGCGCCGCAGCCAGGACTGGAGGTTGTTGGGCACGGTGTTGTAGATGGCGGTTTCGATGTCGCGGTCAAAGGCCAGGGTGCGCTGGTCATCAAGGGGCAGGGTGCCGTGGTCCACGTAGTCTTGCAAGACGGCGGGGTGCCAGTGGCGAAAGGATTTTTTGTGTTGGAAGTGGGCAAATGCGTCTTGCGTGCTGGCCCAGTTGTTGCGTCTTTTGCGGCTGATGGCACCGGGGGAGATGCGGCGCATGAGTTGGCTGGTTTTGATGAGCCCCAGTGCGGTGGCACGCCAACCGCCAAAGGTGGGGGAGTCGAGCAAGATGACGCCGTGGGTGAGTTGCGGGTTTTGCGCGGCAGCCATGAGGCTGATGTAGCCACCCAGCGAGTGGCCGACCAGCCAGACGGGTTCGCCCCAGCGTGCCACCAAGGGGGTGGTGAAGTCGACGAGTTGTTGTATGAGGTGGGGCCAGTTGTTGGTGACGGGGTATTGGGGCGTGTGGCCGAATTTTTCAATCGCTTCTAGGTGCATGCCCCGGTTTTCCAGGTGTTTGAACAGGACCCGGTAGGTGGAGGCGGGAAAGCTGTTGGCGTGCGAGAAGACGAGCTTAGGGCTGGGCGGGGCGGTGTGCATACGCGGGGTGCTCAAATGAGTTTCTCCTCGGGGGTGGTGATTTTTCTCAAGGGCAGGCTGCGGTTGGAGGCACGCATGAGGGGAACGTCGGTGGTGGTGCCGCCGGTGCCGTTGGTCCCGCTGGTGTCTGTGTTGGTGTTCCAGACGGGGTCTTCGATGCTGTCAAATACTTGGCGCAGTTTGTGCCCCCAGCTGTCGTGGAGCATGCGAAAGTAGGGGTTGTCTTGGTCGATGCAGATGATTTTGTCGGTCTGGAATTGGTCGGCGTTGTAGACCACCAAGTCCATGGGCAAGCCCACGGACAGGTTGGATTTGAGCGTGGAGTCCATGGAGATTAAGGCGCATTTGGCGGCTTCGTTGAGGGGGGTGCAGGGGGTGATGACGCGGTCGAGCACGGGTTTGCCGTATTTGGATTCGCCGATTTGGAAGTAGGGTGTCTCGGGTGTGGCTTCGATGAAGTTGCCTGCCGAGTAGACCTGGAACAGGCGCATGCCTTCGCCTTGGATTTGACCACCGAAGATCATGGAGACGTTGAAGTCCACATTGGCGCGTTGCAGCGCGGCGGCGTCGCGCTCGTGCACTTTGCGTATCGTAGAGCCTAGCAGCCTGTCGGACTATCCCCAGGACTTTCCCTCTGGCGGAGCTGGCTGAGGGCTGAAACAATAGGGGCATCGAAGTAACCGATTCTTGACATGTCAAATTTCATCGTTGCAGATCGCCTCACGGGCTACCTCCTACCTCCCTCGATCGACGACTGGCTGGGTCAAGACCACCTGGCTCGTTTTGTCGTTGAGGTGATCGATCGGCTTGACCTGTCCAATTTGACGCGCATGTACGCGGGCCGCGGCTCCAAGGCCCATCATCCGGCCACCCTGCTTGCCATCTTGGTTTACGGCTACAGCACGGGTGTGTTCTCCAGCCGCCGCCTGGAGCGTGCCACCTACGACTCAGTGGCCTTTCGCTTCATCGCCGCAGGCACCCACCCTGACCATGACACCCTGGCCGCGTTTCGCCGCCGCTTTCTGGCTGAACTCTCTGATCTGTTTGTGCAAGTACTGGAGATGGCCAAAGAGATGCAGCTGCTCAAGCTGGGCACGGTGTGCCTGGATGGGACAAAGATCCACGCCAATGCCTCGCGCCACAGCGCGCTCTCGCATGGACACATCGTTAAGCTGGAGGCTCAGCTCAAACAAGAAGTGCAAGAACTTCTGGCACTGGCCGAGCAAGCCGATGGGGTTAACGTGCCCGATGGCATGGACCTGCCCGCAGAGATCGCCCGGCGCGAAGACCGCCTGGCTGCGATGGATGCGGCCAAGAGCAAGATTGCGGCGCGGGTCGCAGAGCGCGATGCACGCGAGAAGGCCGAGTTTGACGACAAGGTGGCCAAGCGTGCGGCACAGGAACTTGCCACAGGCAAGAAGTCCCCCGGCAGGCCACCCAAATCCCCAACACCCGGCGCACGGGACAACGACCAGATCAACCTCACCGACGAAGAGTCACGCATCATGCCCGTGGCTGGTGGCGGCTTTGAGCAAGCCTACAACGCCCAAGCCGTGGTGGATGCCAAGACCATGTTGGTGGTCGCCACCGGCGTCACGCAAGCGCCCAACGACAAGCAGCAAGTTGAGCCGATACTCGCCACGCTCCAAGCCCAGACAGTCACGCGCGGCGAAGTAGACTGCCTTATTGCCGACACGGGCTATTGCAGTGAACACAATGTGCAGGCCTGTGCGGCTGTCGCTATTGAGCCTTTAATCTGCGTGGCGCGTGAATCGCACCACATCAGCTACTTGGAGCGCCACAGCGAGCCCGCCCCGTTGGCCCCAGAGGCCACACCGATGCAAAGCATGGCGCATCGCCTGAAGACCAAGGACGGGCGCGCCACCTACGCACTGCGCAAACAAACCGTCGAGCCGGTATTTGGCATCATCAAGTCGGTGCTGGGATTTCGGCAGTTCTCGCTGCGCGGTCTGGCCAAAGTAACGGGCGAATGGAGCTTGGTTTGCTTGGCGTGGAACATCAAGCGCATGGCCGCACTCCGTCTAAAATTTGGATAACAAGGGGAAATACCCTGAAAAACCGTAAAAACAGCCAAAATCGCTCAAGAATCTTCCTATTTTTTAAGCAAATCGGAAATGACGCGATTTCAGAGGGCTAAGTCCGACAGGCTGCTAGGTAGTGGCTACCTGAGAG
>JBIPME010000255.1:0-3847 GCA_044369275.1 Rhodoferax sp. | reverse complement strand
AAGGCTCCCTCTACCTCACCCGCCAAACCCTGTTCACCCACATGGCCACCCGCGAAAGCACGCAAGCCATGGCAGACGACTTGTTCAACATGGTCACCAGCGGCCAAGTGCAGATCCGAATCGGCCAACGCTACGCACTTGAAGACGTGCAACAAGCACACCGCGACCTGGAAGACCGCAAAACCACGGGGTGCACGGTTTTGACGCTGTAGGCCTGTGGTGTATTGGCACCAGCGCACCTGTCAACCAGCACGTAACCGCCTCAGGCAGGCGGTTTCAATTTTGCCTAAATTTTGTTTAGATTGTGAATCGGGTATTGATTTTTAAACTTGATGGGATAGAATGAAAAAAACAATAATCTCTTTCATTGGTTTATTTTTAATAAAATTACCATTTTGTTTTTAAAATTAAACCAATTAATTTAAATTTTCAATAAAAATTGTTTTTCTATGCGTGGCCCTAAGGGCCATTTTTTTCAACAGCAAATTTGGGAGTTGGTCTATGGCGGTGAATAAAAACAAGCTTGTTGTAAGTGCCTTTGCCAGTGCGTGTGCGCTCGCTTTGGTTGCCTGCGGCGGCAGTGGTAGCAGTGGCGGTGACAGTAGCGGCGGTGGGGGCGGGGGATCGCAGCAGAGCATCGCATCGCTCAGCGGCACGGTGGTGGACGGTTACATCCAAGGTGCAACCGTATTTTTGGACTTGAACAACAACCAAACCCAAGACAGCAACGAGCCCAGCGCCACAAGCCAGGCCGGTGGTGCCTACACACTGAACACGGCCAGTTTGGATGCGGCACAAATCAAGGCTGCGCACCTCATTACCGTGGTGCCCGATACCGCCTTGGACGAAGACGACGGTGGCAAAACCCTCAAAGAGGCCCAGAAAAAAGGCTTCACCCTGATGGCGCCGGTTGCGGCCTACGCCGTGGCCGCTGATGGCAACATCAGCGCCGCCGTGGTCAGCCCCGTCACCACCTTGGTGTCGCACGCCATGGTTAGCGATGGCACCATGACGGTGGCCCAAGCCACCACCAGCGCGCAAGCCGCGCTGGGCTTGGACAGCAGCACCAGCCTGACGCAAGACGTCAGCAAAAACAGCACGCTGCATCAAAAATCACGCACCATTGCAGCCGCCTTGGGGCAAGTGCAAGATGCGGTGAAAACCACCAGCAGCACCAGCGCCACCAGCCAACGCGACACGCTGTTTGCCGCATTGGACTATGTGCGAAAAAACTTTGCCTTGTTAGAACAAGCGGTAGACAGCAGCCCCAGCGGCACATCGATTGCCGATGCCGTCAAAGCCGCGACAGCCAGCAGTGGCGTAGCCCCTGTTGACGTTGCCAGCTTGGTGGCGACCGCGCAGCAAACCACCAACACCACCGTGTCGAGCTGGAGCGCTGCGATGGTTGAAGGCGTTTACTTCAGTTACTGCGTTTTAGATAAACCGAGCAGTACGTGCACCGCTTCGTATAGCAAAATGGGCCTAGGTCAGGGCGCAAACACCTTTAAAGAAGTGGTTTTTGATTTTTTAAATGGCTTTTGGGGAACCGACAGTACCAATTCCAGCCGCTGCATGCTTACCAGCAAGGGCTGTGTGAGCTATGCCATGAACAGTGGTGGCTACACCGCAGACGGTAACGCAGCCACCCTGGGCGAAGGGGATGCTTGGCGTTTGCGCGCTACCTTGCGCAGCTTGGATATCGGTGGGAAGAAATGGACCGAAGTCGCGGCATTGCCCGCGTCCACCACGTTTGCCGATTTGGTCTTTCCCGCAGGTGCAAAAATCCATTACACAACCCTGACGCGGCTGCTCAATGAGTACCGCTTGAATGGCGAAACCAGTTATGTCACTGGCAAAAGCGGTGCAAATTTCACGAGCCTTGAAGCCTTTGTGAACGCAAAACAAACCTCCACCAGCACTGGCCAAATTGACTTTGCAGAACCCTATGGCATGCGTGTTACTTTCAACGAAGACTACGCAACCGCCAACCGCCAAAACGGTGGCACCCTGACCGTATACCGCTGTAGCGATGCGACCCAAGCCTACGGTTGCGCTGGCGATGGTGCGGTTTGGACTGCCAGTGGCAAGGGCAGCTACGTCTTAGAGACCGTGTACGGACAGAAAATATTGCGGATTTTGACGCCCTACATTGGCTGGGTTGATTCCCCCGGATCGCAGCGTTTTTATGTGGTTAGCCAAGGCACCGGTACGGCGCCCCCCGTTGTCTGGGGTGGTCAGTACATGCCTAGCTATGTGCCAGATTCGGGCATGGCTTTCAACAAAACGGCATTCAGTGCGATTTTGAAAGCAGGTGGCTTGCCCGCGCTGGTGAACTAAGCGGTTCATTCAGCAGTGAATGCAGGTGTGAACTGGCAGCTGCACTAAAACGCTGCCACCCACCAGCCCCCACAGGCCCGGCACCCCCACAGGGAGGTGCCGGGTCTTGTTTTTTGGGGGTGGATGTTCGCGGACTTTGTGGCATGCAAATCCGATCTGGGACAATACGAAGTTACGCGGCCTTTGCAGCCATGAAACCCCGGTGTTTGGGGCGGCATGGGGCGTGTGCTGGCATGACTGGCGCATGTGCTGGTTGCGCAAAGCCATGCTGTGCTGTGCACGCTGTATGGCGCACAGACTGACTTGCACGCGTTTGCGTGGCGTTTACGATTTGAGCATTAACCTTTTAACCAACGAGCCCCTTATGAGCACGCCGACCTCTGTAGCTATTTCCCCCGTTCAAGACATTGTGGACGACCTGCGTGCGGGGCGCATGGTCATTTTGGTAGACGAAGAAGACCGTGAAAACGAGGGGGATTTGGTGCTGGCCGCAGACCATGTGACGCCAGAGGCCATTAACTTCATGGCCCGCTTTGGGCGCGGTTTGATTTGCCTGACGCTCACACCTGAGCGCTGCGAACGCTTGCAGCTTCCCCCCATGGTGGCGCGCAACGGCACCAAGCACAGCACGGCGTTTACGGTGTCGATTGAAGCGGCCGAGGGCGTGACCACAGGCATTTCCGCTGCAGACCGCGCACGCACCGTGCAAGCCGCCGTTGCCCCGCACGCGGTGGCGCAGGACTTGGTGCAACCCGGCCACATTTTTCCCTTGCAAGCCGTTGAAGGCGGCGTGCTGATGCGCGCAGGCCACACCGAGGCGGGCTGTGATTTGGCGGCCATGGCGGGTTGCAGCCCCTCGGCGGTGATTTGCGAAATCATGAAAGACGACGGCACCATGGCGCGCCTGCCCGATTTGCAGCTGTTCGCGGCGGAGCATGGTTTGAAAATCGGCACCATTGCCGATTTGATAGAGCACCGCAGCCGCTCAGAGTCTTTGATTGCACAGGTGGGCATGCGCACGGTGCAAACTGCCGCAGGCCCCTTCAATGCGATTGCATTCCGTGACACCGTAGGCGCGGGCGTGCACTTGGCCTTGGTCCGTGGAGAGTGGACCCCCGACGACGCGGTGAGCGTGCGCGTGCACGAGCCCTTGAGCGTATTGGACGCGCTAGAAGTAGACCGCAGCATGCACTCTTGGAGCCTGGACCGCGCTTTGGCCCACATTGCCAACGATGGCAAAGGCGTGGTTGTGTTGCTTAACTGCGGCGAGAGTGGAGCGGAATTGTTGGCCCAATTTGAAGGCACAGCCCGTGCCGCACAGGCCCCCGAGCGCGGCCGCATGGACCTGCGCACCTACGGCGTGGGGGCGCAAATACTGCGCCATTGCGGCGTGCACAAAATGAAACTGCTGGGCAGCCCGCGCCGCATGCCCAGCATGGCGGGCTACGGCCTGGAGATTACGGGGTACATTGCGCAATGACGCTTTTGAAAAAAACCTCCAAAATAGCTG
>JBIPME010000254.1:0-3870 GCA_044369275.1 Rhodoferax sp. | reverse complement strand
CTCCCCAACGAGCGCAACGGCCTCTTGATGGTGTTTCGCACCTTCGAGCGCATCTCGTATGCGCTCATTCTGGAAAACACAGAGGCCGTCAAAGTGGGGGACTATTTGGTATCGCCCAAATAAGCCACATAACCCAAATAAGCCACATAAGCCAAACAACCTAAACAACCCAAAAACACCCGGACGCACAACCCAAAAATAAGCCGATACAACCCAAAAATAAGCCAATAAAAGCAACAACAAGCTAGCACGCAAAAAATCAACAATAACTTCGCAACTTTACGCACCAACGTGCCTCCCCCATGGAACCTGATGATCTGGCCTTATGGCTGCGCTTAGTCGCCACCCCCGGCGTAGGCAACACCACCGCACGGCGTTTGCTCGCCGCCTTTGGCCTTCCTGAAACCATTTTTGCGCAATCCAGCGAGTCGCTCAGGCAAGTCGTCACCGCCGCGCAGACCCAAGCCCTGCGCACGCCACCGCCGGGCTGGCAGGACTTGGTTCAAACCACGCAAACGTGGTTACAAGCCCAGCCCGACACGCGGCGCGTTTGGGCACTGGGTGACGCCGACTACCCGCAAGCCCTGCTCAACATGGAAGACCCGCCGATTCTGCTGCACGCCATGGGCGTGCCCGAGGCCTGGGGTGCCCATGGGCTCAACAGTGCCAGCAATGCCTGCATCGCCATGGTGGGCAGCCGCAACCCCTCGCCACAAGGGCTGGTCAATGCGCGCCAATTTGCCACCAGCTTGTCGCAGGTCGGCCTCACCATTGTCTCGGGTCTGGCCCTGGGCGTAGACGGCGCTGCGCATGAAGGCGCACTGGAAGGCCCCAAGCACAACCCCATTGCCACGATTGCCGTGGTCGGCACCGGGCTGGACCGGGTCTACCCCCGCCAACACCGCGACCTGGCCCACCGGATCACGCAAAATGGCATCCTCTTGAGCGAATATGTGCTGGGCACGCCGCCGCTGTCGGCCCATTTCCCGATGCGCAACCGCATCATTGCCGGGCTCTCACGCGGCACCTTGGTCGTAGAGGCCACCTTGCAATCAGGCTCCTTGATTACCGCCCGTTTGGCCTCCGAACAGGGCAGCGAGGTGTTTGCCATCCCCGGCTCTATCCACGCGCCCCACGCCAAAGGCTGCCACGCCCTGATCAAACAAGGGGCCAAGCTGGTGGAAACGGCCCAAGACGTGATCGAGGAGCTGCAACGCTCCACCCAGCACTGGGGTGCCGCCATGCAGGCCGCGTTCAGCGAAAAAGCCAGCGCCAACGCCAGCAACCCGCCTTTGGACAAGGCTGCTTCTTTTTTGGATGCCGACGATGTGCTCGCCGCCCTGGGCTTTGACCCGGTGGGACTCGACGCCCTGCAAGCGCGCACCGGCATGGACACGCCCACGCTACAGGCCAAACTCATGGGGCTGGAGCTGCAAGGCCAAGTCGCAAGGTTGCCCGGTGGCTTGTTTCAGCGCCAAAGCTTGGTCTGAGGCTGGTTCGCAGCCCGCCATGGGACCGCCTGGGGCGATCGGCCCTTAAACAAGTCAGCACATCAACCGATCAAAAAAATAGTTCACAGCGAAAATAAATTCAGGCGCAGGCTAAAAACAATCGACTAGCGCAGATGCATTTTTCAGCACTTAAGAAATGCCTTCAAACCCAGACAATGCGCTGAAAGCTGAAAAAACAATGCAATCCCAGCTGCTACAGGAATTGCATTTTTTTTGAACTATATTGCCCCCATGTTTGATGTTCTTGCATTCGTTTACGAAAACTACGACGTTGGCGTGCCGCAGCCGTACCCCGCCTACCTAGAACAACGGCTCAATCGACTGGGATTCGATTCCAGTGACATCCATGAGGCGTTGGACTGGTTGCGTGGCTTGCATTTGGCCGTACATCCCCACAATGCCTTGGCGTGGCCCATTGCGGCAGCGCCTTGGAGCACGCGGGTGTACAGCAGCCAAGAAAAATACCATTTAGGCTACCAGTCGCTGCGCTTTATGCACTGCATGGACAGCACGGGTGTGCTGCCTACGTCCATCCGCGAAGTGGTGATTGAACGCGCCATGGCAGCGCGGGGCAAGCCACTTGCGCTAGAAGACCTGAAAGTGATCTTCTTGATGGTGTACCTGCACTTTGATGAAACCCCGAGCGCCTTGATTGGGGATGCACTCTGCGAGGACCACCCCAACCGCCTGCCGCACTGAAGCTTGTTGAACTGAAGCCTGTCGAACCTGAAGCCTGCCGCACTTGCAGCAGGCGCAGGGCGCTGTTGAACGCTGTGCAGTTTTATACCGAAGCGCCCGAATTCGGGTCATTGGGGTCTTCGGCTTTTTTCACCGCGACCTTGACCAAATCTTCGCGCTTAATGCCCAGCCACATGGCAATGGCAGCGGCCACGAAGACCGAAGAGTAAATGCCAAACAAAATACCAATGGTCAACGCCAGCGCAAAATAATGCAGGGTTGCACCGCCAAAAAGCAGCATGGACAAGACCATGAGCTGGGTTGATCCGTGGGTAATGATGGTGCGGCTGATGGTGGACGTGATGGCGTTATCGATAATTTCTTCCGTGTTCATCTTGCGATAACGGCGGAAGTTTTCGCGAATACGGTCAAAAATCACCACCGACTCGTTCACCGAGTAACCCAACACAGCCAGCACAGCGGCCAACACTGGCAGGGAAAACTCCCACTGGAAATAAGCGAAAAATCCCAAAATAATGACCACATCGTGCAAGTTCGCAATAATGGCCGCCACCGCGAACTTCCACTCGAAGCGAATCGCCAAGTACAGCATGATGCCCACCACCACAAAAGCCAAGGCTTTGAGTCCGTCAATGGCGAGTTCATCCCCCACTTGCGGCCCCACAAACTCCACGCGGCGCACACTAGCACTGGCATCTACCGTCTTTAAAGCGGCAATGACTTTGTCACTTTGCTGGGCAGAATTGCTGCCTTTTTGCACCGGCATGCGAATCAAAACATCGCGGGCGCTGCCAAAATTTTGCACCTGCACATCTTGAATACCCAGCTTGGAAACGGTGGTGCGAATGCTGTCCAAGTTCGCGGCCTGGGTGTAGGACACCTCCATCAAAGTGCCCCCCGTAAACTCTACCGAGAGATGCAAGCCGCGTGAAAACAAGAAAAACACAGCCAACGCAAAGGTGACCGCCGACACTGCATTGAACAGCATCGCATTGCGCATGAAGGGGATGTCGCGCCGAATTTTAAAAAATTCCATGTCGTTTCCTTAGGAGCCAGAAGGCGTTTCAGAGGGGGTAGGGGCACGCCAAACGGTGCCAATCGAGACGCTTTTGAGCTTCTTTTGCCGCCCGTACCACAGGTTAACCACGCCACGCGAGAAGAACACGCCCGAGAACATGCTGGTCATAATGCCCAGGCAATGCACCACCGCAAAGCCCCGCACCGGCCCCGAACCAAACACCAACAAGGCCAAGCCGGCAATCAAGGTGGTGACGTTGGAGTCGATGATGGTCGCCCACGCCCGGTCGTAACCCGCGTGGATGGCGGCTTGTGGCGAGGCTCCGTTGCGCAACTCTTCGCGCACCCGTTCGTTGATCAGCACGTTCGCATCAATCGCCATACCCAAGACCAAGGCCATCGCCGCCATGCCCGGCAAGGTTAAGGTGGCCTGCAACATCGACAACACCGCCACCAGCAACAGCAAGTTGAATGCCAGCGACACGCTCGATATCAGCCCAAACAACATGTAATACAAGCACATAAAGCAGGCCACCGCCAAAAAGCCCCAGGTGACGCTGTTAAAACCTTTGGCAATATTTTCAGCCCCCAACGAAGGGCCAATGGTGCGCTCTTCCACAATCTCCATGGGCGCGGCCAACGA
>JBIPME010000253.1:0-3874 GCA_044369275.1 Rhodoferax sp. | reverse complement strand
AGGGTGCGGGTGGCCCATTGGCGAAATTGCACGCCTCGCCTGGACTTGACCCGATAACCCACCGAGATCACCACGTCCAAGTTGTAGTGATCGACTTGGTAGGTTTTGCCGTCGGCGGCAGTTGTTGCATTTTTTGCAACAACTGAAGCTCGCTCCAGCTCTCCCTCGGTAAACACATTGCGCAGGTGGCGAGAAATCACCGATTTATCGCGCTCAAAAAGCTGCGCCATGTCATCAAGGCTGAGCCAAACCGTATCGCGGTCAAACGCCACGCTGAGCACCAATTGCCCATCTTCGGATTGGTAAATCTGCACTTGCTGGGTGTTGGGGTTCATGCAGCCTCCACCTCTTGCGGTTTGGGAAAGCTCAGCAGCACATCGCGGTAATGCGCGTATTGCTTTTGGCGGAGTTCGATTTCGCGGGGTAAGCCTTCGGTGATGGAGTTGGTCAGGACATCGAATTTATCGAGGATGGCGACGATGTGCTTTTTCTCCTCGGGTGAGGGGTTCGGAATGCTGATGCTCTCCATGTTATTTTTATTCAGTTTTTGTTGTGCAGCCCCAGATATATATGGCGTCAAGTCTATTTTGTTCAAATAAAACTCTATTAACCGACGCTCGTGATAGGTTTCAAATTTCAATACGTGCGCATGGTTGTTTACCCAACTCTTGCCGCTGATGCTGAACGCGATTGGGGTGTTTCGAGCCAATAAATTGGCACCATCTTCAGAGACAAGCAAGTAGTCGCCGTCAAAGATATGGTCTTTGACGTAATCAACAATGCCCGACGCACCGTAGTACGGAATATCGCCGGTCTCTCTTAAGCCGCTTGTAATCGGTTTGCGCTTTGAATCAAGATTTTCAGCAAGTTCTCCCAACGTCTTCCACTCCACTTGACCATCTTCAAAACTCAACAACTGGTCGCGGTAGTGGTTGTATTGTTTTTTGCGGGTAGTCAGCTCGGTGGTCAGCTCGGTGAAGGCGTCCAGGATGCGGACGATTTCGGCTTGGATTTCAAGCGATTTTTTGGGGTTGTCTGGGCAGGGGATGGGGGTTTGAAAATCCTCAATCATGGGCTTTCTAATAGAAATAGCAGTCGCACCAACACTCTTCATCAAAATGTATTGCTTAAAGCCGGACGTCATAAAGTGATACAAGAACTTTGCGTGCAGCAAGTTTGTCTTTGGGCTAATTCGATAGGCCCTTTGGTGAAGCGCGTACTTTCCCTTTACATAGTGGAATATGTCGCCTATTCCGCCTTCACCGGGAATAAAAATGGCCGTTTCATCAAACTGAAAAGTATCCGAATTCAAGATATTTTTTGAGCGAACATAAAACGGATAAGCCCCGCCTTCTTTCTCATCTTGCCGATTGGAGCTTCCAGTTCCGATATCAGCAAGCTCCCCCAACGGCTTCCACTCAACCGCAACCCCATCGAGCAACTTGTCCAGAAATTTCACGTCGCTCATGCCTCATCCCCCTGCAATTCGCGCTCGATTTCTTCAATGCTGGGCAGGCTGCTCCCAAGGTTTTCCGGCAGAGCGCGGGTGAGTTCGTAGCTGGAAACGCCAATCGGTTTATCGACGCCGCGCAGGGCGTATTCGGCCAGCACGCGGTTGGGCTGCTGGCACAGAATTAACCCTATGGTGGGTTGATCGGTTTCGTGGCGGAGCTTGTCGTCCACCACATTGCAGTAGAAGTTGATTTTTCCGGCGTATTCGGGTTTGAAGTCGCCGCGCTTGAGGTCGATCACCACATAGCAGCGCAGCTTGAGGTGATAAAACAGCAGGTCGATGTAGAAGTCCTGATCGCCGATATCCAGGTGGTATTGCCGTCCAACAAAAGCAAAACCTTGCCCAAGCTCCAGCAAGAATTTTTCCAGATGGGTCACAAGACCGGTTTCCAGTTCTCGTTCGTGAAATCCGGGCTCCAATGTCAGGAAATCGAACAGATAAGGGTCTTTGAGGGTTTGTTGCACAAAATCCGAATCGGGCGCAGGCAGGCGGTTGGCGAAGTTGCTGACGGTGCGGCCCTGGCGGTGATGGGCGGCGGATTCGATCTGCATCACCAAGATGTTGCGGCTCCAGCCGTTTTGCAAGGTGGCTTGCATGTACCAGCGCCGGGTGGGCAAGTTCTTGACCTTGGACATCAACTCAGCGTGGTGCCCCCAGGGAATGGTTTGCAACAACTGCGCTTCAAAAAGTGCCGCAGACTGTGGCACTTCTGGGGCCGCTGCGCTTTGTGCCACAGCTTGTGGCACAAAGTCCAACAACGGATATTCGCGGTAGAAGGCCAGCATGCGTTTGATGTTGCGCTCAGAAAATCCTTTTTCCTCGGGCAGCGCATTGTGCAGGTCACGCGCGAGACGCGGAATCACACCAGCACCCCAGCCTTCCTTTTTCTGGCGCTTGTCGATCAGCGCGCCAATGTCCCAGTAAAGCCGGATCAGCTCGGCATTAACAGCCAGCACAGCCCGCGTTTGGGCGTGGCGGACCCGCTGCTTGATGTCGCTGAGCAGATCAGCGTAGCCCTGGGGCAATGCTTGTGGCACCTCAGTCACGCTTCACCTCCTTCAATCTCGGCCACGATTGAATCAATGTCTTTGCGCAACTGGTCGATCTTGGCAACGGTGGTTTTGAGCTGGGCATTGAGCTGGGCAATGTCCACCACTTCACGGGTGTCTTTGGCCTGCAAGTAGCTGCTCACCGACAGGTTGTAGTCGTTGGCGGCAATCTCGGCATGGCTGACCGAGCGGGCAAAGTGGTCCACGTTGGCTTTGCTGTCAAACACAGCCATGATTTGATCAACGTGCGCGTCCAACAGCACGTTGTTGTTGGTTTCTTTCTTGAACAGTGCGCTGGCGTCGATGAACTGGGTGGTGGTGTCGGCCTTGTGTTTGGACAGCACCAGAATGGTCACGGCAATGGTGGTGCCGAAGAACAGGTTGGGCGCCAGCGAGATGACGGTTTCCACATGGTTGTTGTCCACCAGGTATTGGCGGATTTTTTGCTCCGCACCGCCCCGGTAAAAGATGCCCGGAAAGCAAACAATCGCGGCGCGGCCTTTGCTGGAGAGGTAGCTGAGCGCGTGCAGCACAAAGGCAAAGTCGGCTTTGGACTTTGGGGCCAGCACACCTGCGGGGGCAAAGCGGACGTCGTTGGCTATTTTCCAAATTTGGCTTTGCAAAGCTGCGCGCTGCTGGATACTCGTCATTCTGAATCCTTGTTGTTGTTTGGGGTGAATCGAGGGCGTTTGGTTTGGCTTTTTGAACCACGCGCAATGGTGGCCAACATACCAAGGGCGGGGCTCAATATTTCACGCATCGCGCTGACCTTTGGCATCGTGGGTCAGTTGGGCTTTGATGGCTTTGTCAAAGTCGGATTCATACAAACGGTCTTGCACGACGCGGTATTTTTCAAACTCGCTCAGGGCGTGGGCATGGGCAATTTCGGCGCTGACTTTGCCTGCGTCTTGCAGCACTTCCCGGTCGGCGGCTTCAATGAAGCGGTTGAGGCGCACTTCCCAGTCTTGCATGGTCATGGGAATGTTGCGCTCGGCCATGCTTTCGGCCAGATCAAGGTAGGCGCTCACCAGCCTTTGCAGCTGGGCTAGTTCGGTATCGCTGAGGTAGTTTTTGGCCACGACCACATCGAACTTTTGAATCTTCCCGTTGGGTGCGTCTTGCCACGCAGTGAGGCCCATGTTGGGCTGTTGGGCGTTGGCGCGGGTGTAGACCACTTCAGCGGCGGTTTGCCCGTGAATGGCCCAGTGCAGCTTGTTTTGCACGGCGGCAAAAAAGCGTTGGGTGGCTGTGGCGCGGGCGTCGTAGTCGATGGCGGTGGCGTAGATGTCGGTAATTTTTTGGTAGAACTTGC
>JBIPME010000494.1:0-3528 GCA_044369275.1 Rhodoferax sp. | reverse complement strand
GAGAACCTAGAAACGATCCAAGCGATGGACGCAATCCAAGCGATGAAATCAATCCAAGCCCTGCCGAGCCTGCCGCCCATCGTGCATCCGCTCACAGCGGATCTGATCGGCCGGCATCCCCGCTTGATTGCCGACCTGGTACAAGGCTTGGGTTCGACGCTGCATGTCGTGCTGCCCGAAGTCTTCAGCGACACCGTGAAGCAGTTTCAAAAGACGTTGACGATGGCCGGTGTGGAGGGTTTTATTTTGTTCGCCAAGAAGGCGAACAAGGCACGCTGCTTTGTCGAACGTTGCCCGGAGCTGGGTATCGGCGTGGACGCCGCCAGCCTCCAAGAAGCCGAGCAGGCGCTTGGATGCGGCGTACCGGGCCCGCATATCGGCATCACCGGTCCCGCCAAGCACAGCGACTTGCTGCGCCTTGCGCTGTGGCAGCGTTGTCTGGTGGCGATTGACAGTGTGGACGAGCTGCAGCGCTTTGCGTCGCTTGCCGCCCAGACCGGATGCCAGGGCCGGCTACTGTTGCGACAGCGCCCGCCATCTCAGCCCCATAGCCGCTTCGGCATGACGCCCAGCGAGTGCGACGAGGCGATGCGCATCTGCGTGGCGCAGCCTGATGCCATGGCACTGGAAGGTTTTGCTTTCCATCTGTCGGGCTATTCGGCGCAAGCACGGGCCACCAGCGTGAATCAAATGATCGACGCCTGTACCGAGGCCCAGCGGCATGGCCTGACCCGCTGCCGTACCGTCAATATGGGCGGCGGTTTTGCGGTGCGCTACGTGCAAGAAGCGCATTGGCTGGCGTTCATGGAGCGCCAGCAACCCGCGCACTACCATGCCGCCAAATCGTTCGCCGAGTTCTATCCGTATTACTGCGCCCGCCATGGCGCGGCCATGTTGGCGGACATTCTCGCCTGTGTGCCGCCAGGCGAAGATGCGACGCTGGCGCAACGCTTGAAACGGCATTCGATACGGTTGCTGCTGGAGCCAGGCCGGGCGCTGCTCGACCATGCCGGTTTTACCGCCTTCCAGGTGCAGGGTGTGAAAGACCGGGCGGCCAGCGAAGGCTATGGCATTTTGACCGTTGGCGGCACCAGCTTTAGCGTGTCCGAACAATGGTTCAACAGCGAATATTTGCCCGATCCCCTCTTGCTGGGCGATGCGCTGCCTGACGGCGTCTATGGTGGCGTCTGTGGTGGCGTCGATGGCGCTGGCGTTGATGGTGGCGTCCATGCTGGTGCTGCTTATGCGGCATGCGTGGGCGGTGCCAGTTGTCTGGATTCCGACATGGTGACCTGGCGCAAGCTGCGTTTTTCGCGCCGCCCCCAAGTCGGCGACGTGCTGCTTTACATGAACACGGCGGGCTACCAAATGGATTCGAACGAATCGCCATTCCACGATGTGCCCTTGCCGTCCAAAGTGGTCATCACGCTCGAACAGGGCACGCCCCGTTGGCGCATGGATGGTCGCGGCAGTGCTGCCCCACACCCCACGTTTTAAGGAGTCACCCGTTATGCATTGCCATTCTCTACCACCATTGCCCTCTGTTGCAAGACGCGTATCGCAACTCATCGGCAACACCCCGCTGCTGGAACTGTTACGCACCCGTTTCGGCAGCCGCATTCTGCTCAAGCTCGAGCAATGCAATCCGACCGGCAGCGCCAAAATACGCATGGCGCGTCAGATGCTGGATGAAGCCGAAGAGCAGGGCTTGCTGCAACCCGGCGGCTGGGTCATCGAGTCCACCTCCGGCAATACAGGCATGGGGCTGGCGCTGCTGGCTGCGGAGCGCGGTTATCGCTTTACCGCGGTGGTCGATCACCATGCGGCCAAAGACAAGATCCGCGCGATGCAGGCATTCGGTGCCGAATTGATCTACGTGAATGAGAGCGGCGGCGATGGTCTGGCCACCGCCGACCGCGAAGCGCTGGCCGCCAAAATCGCTGCGGAGCAAGGCGCGTATTGGACCGAGCAGCATAACAATCCGGCCAACGGCAACGCCTACAAGTACCTTGCCCAGGAGCTGCTGGAAACCCTGGGAGGTGGCATGACCCATTTGATGGGAGCGGTCGGCACCGGGGGGTCGCTGTTTGGCACCGCGCGGGTGCTCAAGCCCGCATTGCCGTTGATGCGGGTCATTGGTGTCGAGCCGGAGGGCTCCATTGCGTTTGGCGGTCCGGGCGGCGCGTACTACCAATCCGGCACCGGCACGCCACTGGGGGCCGAGATCGGCGCGCTGGTCGATTATGCGTTGCTCGACGAAGGGCTGAAAGTGTCGGACAAGCGGGCCTTCAACACCGCACGCTATCTGGCACGCCGCTACGCGGTCTTGGTCGGTGGCTCGGCGGGTGGCGTCATTTACCAGGCGTTGAAACGCATCGAAACTGCGCCGCCCGGCAGCACCTTTGTTGTAATGGTTTGCGACGGCGGCGAGAAATACCTCGACACCGTATTCAATGACGAATGGATGGACGAGCGCGATCTGCTCGATGCCACGGTGGCGGACGAACTCGACCAACTCGTTGAGCAACTGGCGGTGCCTGCATGAGGGCATTCCCATGGCGTGCCGACAGCGTGCGTTTCGCGCGTTTCGCACATTACGCGCATACCGTGCATATCGCAGGTTTAGCGGTGCCGCTCATCCTCACCCAGTTCGCGCAGGTGGCCTTGTCCACCACCGACATCGTGATGATGGGCCTGCTCGGCCCGCTGGACATTGCGGCGGGTGGTTTGGCGTTGGCAGTCTTCAATCTGCTGCGCACCATGGGTGTGGGGCTGGTGACGCCCACCGGCAACCTGGTCGCCGCCGCCAGCGCCAACATGGCACACAGCGAACATGCACAAGCGGAAATCCGCGAGATGGTGCGCGCCAGCTTCACCATCGCGACCTTGGCCGGTTTGCTGTTCTGGGGCTTGATGCTGGGCGCGGGCCAACTGCTGGCGTGGCTGGGGCAGGACGCCGCCGTGGTGGCCAAGACGTCGGACTATCTGTTCGCGGCGGCGCCTGGCATTTTGCCTTTGTTGTGGTTCCAAGCCTTGCGCAATTTCACCATTGGTCTGCGCCGCCCTGGCCCCTTGTTGGCCATCACGCTGGTGTCCGTGGCGGTCAATGCCGTGCTCAATTACGGTTTGATGTTCGGCGCCTTCGGTCTTCCCGCGTTGGGCCTGGTGGGTATCGCTTGGTCAACGACACTGGTCAATCTGTTTTCATTCGTCGCCTTTTGGTTGATCGTGCGCCGCGATCCGATGCTGGCACGCTTGCTGTCGCTGCGCTTGTGGGGCACCGCCAAGCACGCCCTACAGCGCACCTGGCGCATGGGTTGGCCGGTTGCCGCCACGTACGGTTCGGAGGCAGGGTTTTTTGCGGTGGTTGCGCTGCTGGTCGGCACCATCAGTGCCCAGGCACTGGCCGCGCATACCGTGGTGAACCAGGTGGTGTATATCGTCTTCATGATTTCGGTGGGCTTGTCGCATGCGACGTCGATCAGCATCAGCCAGGTTTGGTCGCAAGGCGATGCCCCCACCGCGCGC
>JBIPME010000252.1:0-3896 GCA_044369275.1 Rhodoferax sp. | reverse complement strand
ACAACGCAACAGCGCTTGCGGTTAGTGCGAACGTTTTAAAACCACGCATTTTCTCTCCTTGGGTTGAATTGAACTAACAAAAGAACGAGCGTTCTTTTGTTTAAGAATAACGCTATTCTCTAGAAAATAATACCACGGGTTTTCCCTTATATAGCCTAATTTGTCCTTTTGTGGTTTTTGTGATTTTTGCCATTGGTGCGGTATTTCACTTTCATATACAAAATGGCACAAGCCAATACAGTCGTAATGCTATTGGCGATCACGATAGGCCATGCCTCTAGTAGCACGCCATAAAGTAGCCACATAGTCACCCCCAAGGTGAAGGTGCTGTACATGCCCAGAGAGATTCCGCTGACGTCTTTGGTTCTAAAAGTGTAGATGGCTTGCGGCAAAAAAGCCACAGTGGTGAGGGTGGCGGCGAGGGAGCCTATGAAGTCGTGCAGTTGCATGGGGTGGTGGCGCACAGATGCGGCTGGGTTATAGAGGGCTTTGGAGGGCGTTTGGGAACGTTGGGGAACGCTTGGGCGTGTTGTGAGGCACTCGGGACGCAATGTTTCATGGGGTGAAGCGCCAAGGCGTGCGGGTGCATTCGTAGCGTAGGTTAAAGGTCTTTGGCGGTCCAATCCAAGAGTGCGTCTACCATGGCGCGGGCGCCAGGGCTGCTGGCCAAGGGGTGGTTGATGAGGGCCACGAGGATGTAGCGCTTGCCGCTGGCCGCATCCACATAACCCGCACGGGCCAACACGTTGACCAAAGAGCCGGATTTGAGGTGGGCGCTGGCCGGGGTTTTGTGGTGTTGCAGGGTGCCGTCGATACCGGCAATGGGCAAGGCGCTGATGAACTCGGGCATCCAAGGCGAGCGGTAGGCCGCTTGCAGCAACAGGGCCAAGCCTTGGGCGCTGATGCGTTCGTGGCGTGAGAGGCCCGCACCGTTGTCCAACAGGGGCAGATCATGGGGGCTAATGCGGGTTTTCCACCATTGGCGCACCACGGCACGGGCCGCTTTGAAGCTGCCCGCCCCGGTGCTGGGGTCGCTGGGCAGCTCGGTGGTTTGCGGCTCCAACGCCCACTCAGGCCGCGCCCTGCCTAGGGTTAGGAACAGCTGCTGGGCCATGACGTTGTTGCTGTATTTGTTGATGTCGCGAATGATGTCACTCAGCGCCGGCGAGGTGATTTCAAAGCTGGGACTGGCCTGCGCAAGGCTGGCAGGCAGGCTGCCGTAGCGCACGCTGCCTTGGATTTTGCCCCCCATCTCCAGCCACAAACCTTGCAGCGCACGCAATGCGTAACTGCCGGGGTCTGCATAGGCGACGGACCAGGTTTTGGGGCCGCATGCGGCTGGGTAGTAGCCTAGGAATCGGATGCGCTGGGGTTGGCTGTAATCCGCTTGGAGCGCGCTGCGGTAATCGTCACACTCTGCGCCACGCGCAGTTGCGCCCAAGGGCACGCTGGTTTGCATTTGCACGCCGTACAGCGGGGGGGCCAGTTGCACGGAGGCGCTGCGGCTGGCCACGTGGGGCGTGAAGGTCATGGCGACCGATTTGTAGTTAATCAACAGCGCGTCGGGGGTGGCGTTGTAGGCGCGCAGCGGTTCGCCATCGAAGCTGGCCGGGTCAATGGCCGGAATGTCAAACGCACTGCGGTCCAGCACCACGTCGCCCGCAATGGTTTGGATGCCCAGCCCCTGCAAACGGCGCAGCAGCAGCCACAGGCGTTCGAGCACGAGTTTGGGGTCGCCTTGGCCTTGGATGAAAACATTGCCTTGGAGCGTACCGTCTTGCACACCCGCGTCCAGGTAAACCGGCGTGCTCCAGACGTAAGCGGGGCCTAGCAAATCGAGTGCCGCATAGGTTGTCACCAGTTTCATGACCGAGGCGGGGTTCATGGTGCTGCCTGCGCGGTGGCTTAGCCGTGCGGGCGCAGCCGGGTTGGCCTCGGCGGGCACGACCAAAAGAGACACGCTCTCACGTGGAATGCGTGCGTGTGCCAAGGCACTTTCAATCGGCGCTGGCAGGCTTTGCGCCAACACAGCGCCTGCCATAGACGCCATGAGCGCCATGAGCGCCATGAGCGCCAACACTATCCAAGGTGCTGCAAGACGGGCGTGCGCAATTTGCAAGGCATGGGCGCTGCGGCCAAGGGGCCTGTAGGTGCAGGGTGGGTGGAACATGGTTTGATTATGGTGGAACGCCAGGGCGCAATGTGTTGACCAGCGCAGCGCAGCGTCTTTGCAACAGCACGATAATGAAGGCATGCTTTCCCCTTCCCTGCCTGCTGCGCCCCATCCCTCGCCCCACTCTGGGCCCAACCCCGCACCGCAACCCTCGCCGAAAATCGTAGGCGTCTTGGCAGCCTTGGTCACGGTGGTGATTTGGACAGCGTTTATTGTGGTTGCGCGTGCGTTTGCCGACCCCGCCCGAGCCCCCACTTTGTCGCCCTTGGACATTGTGCTGGCGCGTTTGGTCGGCGCGGCCTTGGTGCTGCTGCCTGTGGGCTGGTGGATCAACCGCCAAGCACGCCGCACCGCGCTGCTGCAAGCCGGTGCGCCCCAGGGTCGCGAAGGTTCATTTTTTGGCTTATCGCCCTTGCCTTGGCGCACCACCGTGGGTTGCGGTTTGTTCGGCGGCTTGTTGTATGGCTTGTTTGCGTACAGCGGCTTTGTGTATGCGCCCGCAGCGCATGCGTCGGTCTTGCTACCGGGTAGTTTGCCGCTGTGGACCGCGCTGTTTGCATGGCTGCTCATGGGGCAGGGCATTACACGGGTGCGCGGGCTTGGCTTGTTGTTGATTTTGTTAGGCGACGTGCTGGTTGGCGGGGCGAGTTTGTTGCATGCCTTGGACGGCGGCGCGGTGTGGCGCGGAGATGTTTTGTTCATGGCCGGTGCGGCCGTGTGGTCGGTCTATAGCGTGCTGGTGCGCAAATGGGCTTTGCCTGCGGTGCATGCCACCACCGCCATCACTGTGTTTGCCTTTTTTACCTTTGTGCCGCTGTATGGCGTGTTGCTTGCCAGCGGGGTGATTGCAGGGCAAGTGTTCACGGCACCGCTGAAAGATGTGGTGTTTCAAATGCTGATGCAGGGCGTGGGCGCCGTGGTGGTGTCGGGCATTAGCTTTAATGTGATGATTCGCTACTACGGCCCCGTGCGTTCGACCATGCTAACGGCCGTGGTGCCGGGCTTGTCCGCGCTGGCGGCGGCATGGCTGTTGGCCGAGCCCCTGCACTGGAACGTGCTGCTGGGCTTGGTGTTGGTCACATTGGGCATTGTGTTTGGTGTGCGCAAACAATAAGCCACTAATAAGCAACCAATAAGCCAACAATAAGCAACCGAAGAGGCGCAACCTAAAAGGCAGCCCCAGAAAATCCCAAACACCCCAAAAAACAACCCCAACCACCCCAATCAACCACAGCATGAAATTACTCGCCCTCGACACCAGCACCGAAACCCAGTCGATTGCGGTCACACGCCCCCAAGACGGGGTGGCCCGTGTTTGGCAATACACAGGCCCCGGTGGCGCACGCGCCTCGCACAGCTTGATTGCCAATGCAATGGACTTAATGGCCCAGGCCGGCTTGGCTTTGCAGGATTTAGACGCCATCGCCTTTGGCTGCGGACCGGGTGCGTTTACCGGGCTGCGCACGGCCTGCGCGGTGGCGCAAGGTTTGGCGTTCGGCGCGGGCGTGCCGGTGCTGCCCGTGGGCTCTTTGCTAACCTTGGCGCAAGCGGCGCGCACCACCCACTTGGGCGCTGCTTGGCATGGGCACATCGTGGCCGTTTTAGACGCCCGCATGGACGAGGTCTACAGCGCCGCGCTCTGCGTCGACAGCGCCGGCATCTGGCACACGGTGCACGCCACGGCCTTGGTGGCAGTGCACGACTTTGCCCAAACCCTGGCCAG
>JBIPME010000251.1:0-3901 GCA_044369275.1 Rhodoferax sp. | reverse complement strand
GGAGCCGTACACCAAAACTGCGGGTGCTGCGCCTTTGCGCAGGCTGTTGAGCAGCGCTTGGGTGCGTGGGTCGCCGCTGCCTTGCGATGGGGGCGGGGCGAGGTGCAGCACGCTGGGTGCCAGGCCTGCGAGTCTGCGCAGCGAATGGGCTTGGTCTAAATTGCCGACAAGCGGGGTGGTGCCCAAGGCCCGCAAGGCAGGCACATGGAGGCTTTGCGATGTGAGTGCCAGCACGCGCATGCGCGGCGTTAGCAAGGTGGCCACCCGTTGCCCCACGTCGCCACAGCCCACAATCAACAAGCGGGGTTTGCGAAAACGTGCGGGCAGGGCGCCTAGCGGGGTGCGATTTGCGTGCAAAATCAGGGCCTGTTCAAAATGACCCTGTAGGATACCTAAAACATGACGAATGCAGCACTTCCGAGTGACTTTTCCGTAACTGTAGAACCGAGTGGCCGCGTTTTTCGCGTTGACAACCAAGAAACTGTGTTAGCTGCGGGCATTCGCCAAGAAATTGGATTGCCCTACGGTTGCAAAGACGGTGCTTGCGGTTCTTGCAAGTGCAAAATCCTTTCCGGTCGTGTGGTGCACGGCGCACACCAAACCAAGGCGCTCAGCCAAGAAGAAGAAGACGCGGGTTGGATGCTCACTTGCTGCGCGCAGGCGCAGTCAGACTTGGTGCTGGAGTCACGCCAAGTGAGCTTGGCCGGGGCCTTTCCCATCAAAAAACTGCCCACGCGGGTCAGCAGCATGGAAAAACTCTCTTCAGACGTGATGCTGATCAACTTGCAACTGCCCGCCAACGATGGTTTTGCCTACCATGCGGGGCAGTACATTGAGTTTTTATTGCGCGATGGCGCACGCCGCAGCTACTCCATGGCCAATGCAGCCTCCGACAGCGCCAAAATTGAGCTGCACATTCGCCACATGCCGGGCGGCAAATTCACAGACCACGTGTTTGGCCCCATGAAAGAAAAAGAAATTTTGCGCATTGAGGGGCCTTATGGCTCGTTTTATTTGCGAGAAGAATCGACCAAACCCATTGTGTTGCTCGCCTCAGGCACAGGTTTTGCGCCGATCAAAGCCGTGCTTGAAAACATGGTTCAAAAAGGCATTACCCGGCCCACCACGCTGTATTGGGGGGGGCGCAGACCCGAAGACCTGTACATGGATGCCTGGGTGCGTGCCCAAGCACAGGCGCACCCTTGGTTGCATTACGTGCCGGTGGTCTCCGATGCGCGCAGCGAAGACGCCTGGACTGGGCGCACTGGCTTTGTGCACAAAGCGGTGTTAGAGGATTTGGCGGACCTCTCCGGCCACGAGGTCTACGCCTGTGGTGCGCCGATTGTGGTGGAGAGCGCACGCAATGAATTTTCAGCGCTGGCGGGCCTGCCCATGGAGGCGTTTTTTGCGGATGCCTTTACGTCCTTGGCAGACAAATCAA
This sequence comes from Rhodoferax sp., assembly GCA_044369275.1. GTDB lineage: Bacteria > Pseudomonadota > Gammaproteobacteria > Burkholderiales > Burkholderiaceae_C > Allorhodoferax. Next base: position 2,460 of record JBIPME010000251.1, on the reverse strand, counting down.
GCTAACTTCTCTGCCCATCAGGCGTTACCCCATTCGCTCCAGACCACGGCGCACAGCACCAAGAGGGCGCCCAAGATAGCAGTCCAAGCCATGGTTTCAGCCAGCCACCACCAAGCAAACAGGGCGGCAAAAACGGGCTCCAGCGCAAACACCAAGGCCGCCTGTTCTGCTTTGACATGGCGCTGGGCTATGGCTTGGATGAACAGCATGCCTGCGGTTGCGACCACGCCGAGGTAGGCCAAGCCTAGGAGGACCTGCGGCTCTAGGCGTGCAGGTAGGGTTAGCAGGCTGTCGCTTCGGCCTGAGCCGACGCTATGTCCCGCGTTGCCCCAATCGCCCAAATTGCCGAGGGGCAGCCAATCCGTGAGCAGCATGCAGAGAATGCCTAAAACCGCCATCCAGATAATTTGGGTCGATGCCAAGTCGCGTGCCGCATGCCGCTGCGCACGCTGCGACAACAGAATCGCGTACAGCGCGTAACCTGCGGCCCCTGCAATGGTGGCGGTGTCGGCCAACAGGTGGCTGCCGCCTTCCCAAGACATGAGGCCAATGCCCACGCAGGCGATGCAGCCCGCCAACACGATGCGCCATGCCACCGGGGTGCCCAAGGCAAAGCCTAGGGCCGGGACCATCAACACATTCAAACTGGTGAGAAAAGCGCTGCGGTTGCTGGAGATAAATTGCAAACCGTAGGCCTGTGTGGCATAAGAAAAAAGTATCAACGCGCCCAGCGCTGCGCCGTCAATCCAAGCCCGCTTGGGCGCACGCAGGGCAAAAGGCAGCATGCACAGCGCAGCAATGGCAAAGCGCAACGCACTGGCCTCCATGCCGCTCAAACTGCTGGTGACGACTTTGAGAATGGGGAAGGTGGTTCCCCAGACCAAGGTGGCACCCAGCAACAGGGCAACGTAGCGGTTCAAGCGCAGGTTGATGTGCCCGCGCATTTTTCCGCCCACCCCTTGGCACATTCCCCCGTTCATCCCCCGGTTCATCCGCCCGTTCATTCGCCCAAGTAGGCGGCGCGGACTTTCGGGTCGTTGAGCATGTCTTTGGCATTGCCGCTCATGGTGATCAGGCCAGACTCCATGACGTAGCAACGGTTGGCGATGGACAAAGCGCGGCTGGCGTTTTGCTCTACCAGCAAAATCGTGACGCCTTGGGCATAGACGTCGCGAATCACTTCAAAAATTTTGTCCACCATGATGGGCGACAGCCCCATGGAAGGCTCGTCCAACAGCAGCACTTTGGGGCGGCTCATCAGGGCGCGCCCCATGGCCAGCATTTGCTGCTCTCCACCCGACATGGTGCCTGCCAATTGGTCGCGTCGCTCTTTGAGGCGCGGAAAAATCGTGAACATTTTGTCCATGTCGGCGGCAATGTCGGCGGTGTCGTTGCGAATGTAGGCCCCCATTTGCAAGTTTTCGGTGATCGTCATGCGCGTAAACACGCCGCGCCCTTCAGGCACCATGGCCAGCCCCTGCTTGACCAGGTCCCAAGGGCCTTGGCCGCGCAGGCTGTGGCCCAAGTAGGCAATGTCCCCGCTGTGGATTGCCAGTGAGCCTGTGACGGCTTTCATGGTGGTGGTTTTGCCCGCCCCATTGGAGCCGATCAGCGAGACGAGTTCGCCTTCGTTGACTTCGAAATTAATGCCTTTGACGGCCTGAATGCCACCGTAGGAGACTTTTAAATCGGTTACTTTGAGTAATGTTTTTGTCATCGTGTTTACCTTATCTTTAGTGGCCGCTGGTGCCGAGATAGGCTTCAATTACTTTTTGGTTTTTCTGTACCTCTGCGGGGGTGCCTTCGGCAATTTGTTTGCCGTAGTCCAGCACGGTGACGCGGTCACACAGGCCCATTACCAGTTTGACATCGTGCTCGATGAGCAAAATAGTGCGGTTGTCTTTGCGAATTTGGTCAATCAAATCGCGCAGCATGACTTTTTCGGTGGCGTTCATGCCAGCAGCAGGTTCGTCGAGCGCGATGAGTTGCGGGTCCGTGGCCAAGGCACGGGCAATTTCTAAGCGGCGTTGGTCGCCGTAGCTCAGGGTGCGGGCTTTGTAGTTGGCAAGTTGGCCAATGCCCACGTAGTCGAGCAGGGCTTGCGAACGTTTTGCAATCCCTGCCTCTTCTCTTTGAAAGTGGGGTGTGCGAAAGATGGCACCCAAGAGGCCCGAGTGGGTGCGCACATGGCGTCCGACCATGACGTTTTCCAAGGCCGTCATTTCCGCAAACAAGCGGATGTTTTGGAAGGTACGGGCAATGCCCGCCTTGGCCACCAAGTGCACTGCGTTGGGGTGGTAGGGTTTGCCTGCTAACTCAAAGTTACCGCTGTCTGGCGTGTACAAGCCGGTGAGCACGTTGAAAAACGTGGTTTTGCCTGCGCCGTTGGGGCCAATGAGTCCGTAGACTTGGCCGCGTTGAATGTGCAACCCTACATCGCTTAAGGCTTGCAGGCCACCA
>JBIPME010000009.1:0-11898 GCA_044369275.1 Rhodoferax sp. | reverse complement strand
TTTGCAGGCTCCAAAGCCTGCGCTAGCAGCTGGGATTGGTTAAAGCCTCGGTTGCGCAGGCGCTCTGGCGACAGGGGCATGGGCACTACCCAGTCCGCAGCCTCTAGGGCGGGCTCCACCCACGGCGTGCTGCGTAACAAACTGGCAAAAAATGCAGCCCAACCCGTGTGCTGTTGAAATTTAAAACGCACGACCAAGCCTGACCAAGGGTAGGCATAGTGCACTGCGGCCAGGGCTTGGTCCACATCAGGGGGGGCCACGATGCAGCTACCGCACAGCGGCATGTGGGGCAAAACCGGCAAAGCGCAACGTGCGCAGCGGGCACACGGCTGCCCCAATTCAACCACGCAACTCTCGCAAATAGGGTGCGCAGGCCAGGCATGGCAAACCATGCATTGGCTAGGAATGCGCTGCGATATGCCTTGCGATATGCCTTGCGAGATTCCCCGAACCAAAGCGCGAAACATAGCCCCCATATACTCGCCCCATAAAAAAGTAAACACTATGGCCCATCAACTCCCTCCAACGATAGATCCCGTAGCTGCTGCGCGGTGGGCGAAAACCTTGGCAGCGCAATCCCCGTGGCTGCACGAAGAAGTGGCACGGCGTATGCAAGAGCGTCTGCAATGGATGGTAGCCCAACCCGCAACATGGCTGCATTGGGAGCCCCTGCGCGGTGGCTTGCAAGCGCACCAGCTGATTCGCCAGCGCTACCCCAAAGCGCAAAGCTATGCAGTGGAAAAACACCCCGCACAGCGCGCGCTGCTGGCCCAACGCCTTACCCCCGCGTGGTGGCAACCCGCACGCTGGACCGAAGCCGCAGTGCGGTTCGACGCGCCCAGCTTGCCCGTCGAAATGCTCTGGTCCAACATGGCGTTGCACATGGAAAGCGACCCCTTGGCGCGCATCGCGCACTGGCACAGCCTGGTCGGCACCAACGGTTTTCTGATGTTCTCTTGCCTGGGGCCCGACACGCTCAAACAGCTGCGCGCAATCTACCAGCGCTTAGGCTGGCCACCCGCGAGCCACCAATTCACAGATATGCACGACTGGGGCGACATGCTAGTGCGTGCGGGCTTTGCCGAACCCGTGATGGACATGGAGCGCATCACACTGACTTTTTCATCGCCCCAGAACCTGTTGGCTGAATTGCGCGGCTTGGGACGCAATTTGCATCCACAACGGTTTAGCGGTTTGCGTGGGCGTGCCTGGCAAGCAAACTTGCACAAGGCGCTCAGCGAATCCTTAACCTCTAAAGATGCGCCCCAAGACGCTTGCGAAGATACGTCCGCCAGACTGGAACTCACGTTCGAAATCATTTATGGCCATGCCTTCAAGCCGCCGCCAAAATTTCCCGTGCAGGCGCAAACTAGCCTATCTCTGGACGATATGCGCCGTACACTTAAGCAAACCAAAATTTAAGCGTGGTGTTTTTCGCACTTTTCCAAGGTGCCGTGCTTTTCATGCCGTTCAAGGAGTTCGCTGGGCTACAATCGCCGCTAAATATTGTCTGGCTCGGCTTGACAGGTCGCGCTTTGTTGCCCTATCGCAGTGCATCCAGAAAATAAATTTCCGAAGTAAATAAGAGGTAAGAACGATGAAGAGCGTTTTCAATTGGCTGGCCTCATTGGCGATGTTAGCTAGCGCTTGGGGCAGCAGTACCGTGGCCTATGCGACAAGTGACTTGCCTGGTGGTCCCGCAGTACACCAGTTAAATCTAGGTCCCCCCGCTACCAAGATTGCAAGCGATGTCCAGTGGCTGCACTATTTCATGCTCATCGTGTGCGTGACTATTTTTGTAGCGGTGTTCGCCGTTATGTTTTATTCCATCTGGAAACACCGCAAATCAGTCGGGCACAAAGCCGCAAACTTTCATGAAAGTGTGGCCGTAGAAATAGCTTGGACGCTAGCGCCCTTTTTAATCGTGGTGGTAATGGGCCTGATGGCCACCAAAACCGTGGTCGCCATGAAAGACACCACGAACGCGGACCTCACCATCAAAGCCACTGGCATGCAATGGAAATGGGGCTACGACTACCTCAATGGTGAAGGCGCAGGCATTGCCTTTGTTTCCACCTTAGACAACAACCAACGCATCATGTCCAACAACGGCGGCCCTAAAGCCGGTGAAGTTGTGAATAACTACCTGCTCAAGGTGGACAACCCCTTGGTCGTTCCGGTGAACAAAAAAATTCGTGTGATCACGACCGCAAACGATGTGATCCATGCGTTCTCTGTCCCCGCCTTCAGCGTTAAACAAGATGCAATTCCTGGTTTTGTACGCGACACCTGGTTCCGTGCAGAAAAAGTAGGTGACTTTTACGGCCAATGCGCGGAGCTGTGCGGCAAAGAACATGCCTACATGCCCATACATGTCAAAGTGCTTTCCGAGAAAGATTATTCTGACTGGGTCGCTGGCGAACAAAAGAAAATGGCTGCACAAGCGGACGACCCTGCCAAAGTCTGGACTTTGGATGAAATTCTCAAACGTGGCGAAAAAGTGTATGCAGCCAATTGCGCTGCTTGCCACCAAGCGAACGGAAAAGGCGCTGGCGCAATCAAAGCACTCGACGGCGCTGCCGTGGTGTTGGATGCTGATAAATCAAAGCAAATCGATGTGATCTTGAATGGCCAAAACAATGGCGCTATGCCTGCTTGGAAACAGCTGAGTGATACGGATATTGCTGCGGTTATCAGTTACACCAAAAACCATTGGTCTAACGCAACCGGTCAGCTGGTGCAACCTGCCGAAGTGCTTGCTTTACGCAAATAAGCCCTCGTTAGTCTCACCAACCAACATAATTAAGTGAATTGAGAAGGAAACACAAATGAGCGCAGTCTTAGGCCACCCCGCACACGCGCATGACGACCACCACGACCACCATGCACCGACTGGCTGGCGAAGGTGGGTGTTTGCCACGAACCACAAAGACATTGGCACGCTCTACATGCTGTTTAGTTTGGCCATGCTCATGATCGGCGGCGTTTTGGCGCTGTTGATCCGTGCAGAGTTGTTCCAGCCGGGCTTGCAGTTTGTCAACCCTGAGTTGTTCAACTCCCTCACCACCATGCATGGACTCATCATGGTTTTTGGTGCCATCATGCCCGGCTTTGTGGGATTCGCTAACTGGATGCTACCCCTGCAAATCGGCGCCTCCGACATGGCCTTTGCCCGCATGAACAACTTCAGCTTCTGGTTGATGATTCCCGCTGCGGTGATGTTGGTAAGTTCCTTTTTCATGCCAGGCGGTGCGCCTGCAGCCGGTTGGACACTCTACGCGCCATTGACCTTGCAAATGGGTCCCAGCATGGATGCAGGTATTTTTGCCATGCATATTTTGGGCGCATCCTCCATCATGGGGTCCATTAACATCATCGTGACTATTTTGAACATGCGCGCCCCCGGCATGACGCTGATGAAAATGCCCATGTTCGCTTGGACATGGCTCATTACCGCGTATTTGCTCATTGCTGTGATGCCTGTGTTAGCCGGTGCTATCACCATGACTTTGACAGACCGCCATTTTGGAACCAACTTCTTCAATCCGGCAGGTGGCGGTGACCCCGTCATGTACCAGCATATCTTTTGGTTCTTCGGGCATCCTGAAGTTTACATTATGATTTTGCCGGCTTTTGGTATTGTTAGCCAAATTGTCCCTGCGTTTGCACGTAAGAAACTGTTTGGCTATGCATCCATGGTGTATGCAACGTCTTCCATTGCCATTTTGTCTTTCATCGTATGGGCGCACCACATGTTTGCAACAGGCATGCCGGTCACAGGACAGCTGTTCTTCATGTACGCCACCATGCTGATTGCCGTTCCTACGGCGGTGAAGATTTTCAATTGGATCGCAACCATGTGGCGCGGCTCCATGACCTTTGAGACGCCAATGCTATTTGCGGTGGGCTTTATATTCGTGTTCACGATGGGTGGCTTTACGGGGTTAATTTGCGCAATGGCCCCCATTGATATCCAATTGCAAGACACGTATTACGTTGTTGCGCACTTCCACTACGTCTTGGTGGCGGGCTCTTTGTACGCTATGTTTGCAGGTTTTTACTACTGGTGCCCCAAGTGGACTGGCGTTATGTACAGTGAAACCCGTGGAAAAATCCATTTCTGGTGGTCTTTGATTGCGTTCAACGTCACCTTCTTCCCCATGCACTTCTTGGGCTTAGCAGGTATGCCACGCCGTTATGCCGACTACCCCATGCAGTTTGCGGACTTTAATGCATTGGCCACAGTAGGTGCCTTCGCTTTTGGTTTGGCACAGGTTTACTTTATCTTGTGCATCGTGGTGCCTGCGATGATGGGCAAGGGCGAAAAAGCACCTCAAAAACCTTGGGAAGGTGCAGAAGGCTTGGAGTGGGAAGTTCCTTCCCCTGCACCCTTCCACACGTTTGAAACCCCGCCTAAATTGGACATTACTGCCACGAAAGTGATAGGCTGAAATGCAAACGCCTATTGAAAAAAAACGCGCGAACATTCGCCTTGGTTTGATTCTGGCATCTGTGGCGCTCGTTTTTTTCGCTGGTTTTATGGTCAAAATGATTTTGCTAGGGCATTGAACCATGCGAATTAGCACGGCCAACCGACAGATGCTGGTCAAGCTTGCCGTCGTCACTGTGGGCATGTTTGGGTTTGGTTATGCCTTGGTGCCTATGTACAAAGCGATTTGCGAGCTCACTGGGATCAATATTTTGGCATTCAATGAGCGTGCCGACTCTGGGACCAAAGCAGCCTTGACTGCCAATACCCAAGTTGACTTGCAGCGTACGATTACGGTGGAGTTTGATGCAAATACGCGTGGCCCTTGGGCCTTCAAACCTGCACAACGCTCTTTGAAGGTGCATCCGGGTGAATTGGTGACGGTGATGTACGAATTTCAGAATGTACAAAATCGAACCATTTCGGCCCAAGCGATACCCAGCTATGCCCCCGCGCAAGCACAAGCGCACTTTAATAAGCTGGAGTGCTTTTGTTTCAATCAATACACTTTGCAGCCTGGTGAAAAGAAAAATTGGCCTGTTGTGTTTGTAGTGGATTCCAAACTCTCGAAAGATGTGAACACTATTACACTGTCGTACACCTTTTTTGAAGTTGGTTCTAAAACGCCTGCTGCGCCTGTAGCAACGGGTAAGCCGCTGGAACCTATATTGGTATCGGCATTATGAAAAACCAAGAGAAAATTAAGACGAATCAATCTTCTTTTTTTCGCAGCATCAAATTGGTTGCTTGGTCGTTTATAGGAATTCGCAGTAATAAGGCTTACCGTGAAGATTTAGCCCGTGTGAACCCGATGCACGTGGTTGTGGTCGGTATTGTGTTAGCTTTAATCATCGTGATTGGGTTAATTGGATTGGTAAATTGGGTTGTCGCAAAATGAAGCTAGTTATTTTTTGTGAGAACTTTTTAGGAAAATTGGAAAGACTGGAGTTGATATGAGTTCACCTGCGCACGCAACGACACCCTATTATTTCGTACCCGGCCCCTCGCGCCACCCGGCCATGGCTGCATTAGGCTTGTTTTTTGTCATCTTAGGTGCTGGCCAGTGGGTGAATGGAGAGCAATGGGGACGCTATGCCTTGTTTGCAGGTTTGGCGGGTTGGTCCTTTGTTTTGTACCAATGGTTTAGCGATGCAATACGTGAGAGCGAGCAGGGTCTTTACGGCCAAAAAATCGATCTCTCTTTCCGTTGGAGCATGAGCTGGTTTATTTTTTCAGAAGTCATGTTTTTCGGTGGTTTTTTCTTTGCGCTCTGGTGGGCCCGTTCGCACTCGGTGCCAGCCTTGGGGAGTTTGGAAAACTCGCTGCTTTGGCCCGACTTTAAAGCGGTTTGGCCCAGTATGGTTGCAGGTGCAACGGCATCGCCAGCTGGGATTGTGGAGCCATTCAAAACCATGGGACCTTGGCCTTTGCCCACCATTAACACGTTGTTGTTACTTACCTCCGGCGTCACTTTGACCATTGCCCACCACGCATTGCTAGCGGGTAACCGTGCAAAGACGATTTTGTTCATGTGGGCCACCGTGTTGCTCGGTACTACTTTTCTCTGTGTGCAAGGCTACGAGTATTACCACGCTTACACCGATCTTGATCTCAAGCTTACATCCGGCATATTTGGTTCCACCTTTTTCTTGCTAACTGGCTTTCACGGGTTTCACGTTTTGGTTGGCATGTTGATGCTGCTGTTCATTACATTGCGCTTGCAAAAAGGCCACTTTACGCCCAAGATGCATTTCGGCTTTGAAGGTGCAGCTTGGTACTGGCACTTTGTGGACGTGGTTTGGTTAGGTTTGTATATTTTGGTTTACTGGTTCTAAGTAGGTACCCAATACCAAAAAAGCACCTTAATCGGTGCTTTTTTGATTTGTTTTTTTAATTGGTTTTCCAACTGGTTTTTCAATTTATTTTGAATTTATTTACGAATTCATTTTAAAATTTATTTTTTAATGGCTATTTTGATCACCGTGGCGTGATACCAGTGGGTGTAATCCAGCCAAGTTTCCAAGAAACCAAAATGCAGACAAACAGTAAAACGGAGAAAGCAACGCGCATTCCAAGCGCGGTGGCCATCCGTTTTGATCGGTCTGTTTGTGTGGGTGTTTTTTGCCCTGGCTTTAGCATGAAAAAAAGTGCGGCAGCAAGGCTGGCGAAGATGAGAAAAAAAGCGAATATGACAAGGTACAGCATGCATTGGATTATGGCGTGAATCAAAGATTGCGGTCTATGCTGTTGGTCTTTGCAACCATTGTGGGAATCGCGCTTGCTGTGGGCTTAGGGTGCTGGCAGTTGTCGAGAGCGGCGCAAAAAAATACTTTGCAAGCTGCACTCAATGCCCAAGAGGCCAAGCAAACATTGGATGGAACTAGCCTGTTATTGCACCCTCAGCCGCTGGAGTTGCTGCACCAAACTGCGACCTTAAAAGGTGTTTGGTTGGCCGACAAGACGGTGTTTCTAGATAACCGCCAAATGGATGCCAAAGTGGGGTTTTTTGTGGTGACGCCGTTGCGCCTAGAGGGCAGCCCGCAAGTGATTTTGGTGCAACGGGGTTGGATAGCGCGAAATTTTGAGCACCGTGATGCGCTGGGGCAGGTGGATACACCGTCTGGCTCGGTGGTCATTACGGGGCGCATAGCCTTGCCACCAAGCAAGCTTTTTGACTTTGGAAAAACAAGTGCTTCAGTGATCCGTCAGAATCTAGACCTTGGGCAGTTTGCGGCCGAAATAGCGCAACCTTTGTTGCCAGTAACTTTGTTGCAAACGGATGCTGCCAGCGAAGGCTTGTTGCGGACATGGCCCTCAGCGAATTTGGGGGTCGACAAGCATTATGGTTATGCGGCGCAGTGGTTTGCAATGGCCGCGTTAATAGCGCTGCTCTTCGTGTGGTTTCGGCTACTTCAACCTTTTTTACATCGACACAAGGATTCTTCATCTCATGTCTAGCACGCAAGAACAGGACCAGCCACTAGGTCTTACGGTGCATAACTTGCCCAATACCAAGAGTTCAGGGGCAGCAAGCGCATCCGCTGTAAACAGCCGTCCTGGGCGTTGGAAAATGCTGCTCATTTTGCTGGTCTGCGCGGCTCCGGTGCTGGCGTCCTATACCGCTTACTATTGGCTGCGGCCTGAGGGGCGGCGTAATTTTGGTGACTTGATCGACCCGCAACGCCCTATGCCAGCCCTTATGGCTACGCGTTTGGATGGCCAAGCCGTGCCGTTGTTGTCCTTGAAGGCGCAGTGGTTGTTGGTCAGTGTTGCAGGCGGTGCTTGCGATGCAATGTGCCAGCAAAATTTGTATTTCCAACGCCAATTGCGTGAGGGTTTGGGTAAAAACAAGGACCGTATGGATTGGGTCTGGCTGGTCACGGACACTGCCCCCATTCCCGACAGTATTCGCCCCGCTTTGAAAGGCGCCACGGTGCTGCGTATTTCGCAAGCTGAATTGGCGCAATGGTTGGAGCCCGGCGAGGGACACGACTTGGCGGCGCATTTGTATGTGGTGGACCCCATGGGCAACTGGATGATGCGTTTTCCTGCCGGGGTTTCTATGGAAACTGCGCCCAAATTCAAGCGCGATTTAGAGCAGTTGATGCGGGGCTCCGCAGGCTGGGACCAAGCTGGGCGTTGAACGAGCATGGCGCAAACACCTTTGTATAACTGGTCTCCCCTGCTGTGGATGCTGCTACTTGCAGCCTTGTTGGCCGCAGGTCCCGTGCTGTGGGTGCTGTTGCGCAATCGCCAGGCAGGCCCTGTCCACAGGCTGCAGGCGCTGACTTTGATTGCCGCTTTTTTGACCTTTGATCTGGTGCTTTTTGGCGCCTTTACACGCTTGTCGGACAGCGGTTTGGGTTGCCCAGATTGGCCCGGTTGTTATGGCAGTGCTACGCCTTTAGGCGCACATGCGCAAATTAGCGCTGAGCAAACTATGTTACCCAGTGGGCCCGTCACCCACTCGAAAGCGTGGATTGAAATGGTTCACCGTTATTTGGCGATGACGGTGGGCTGTCTCTCGTTGTTATTGGTTTGGATGGTTTGGCGTGTGCAGAAGGTTGACGCCAATCCGCTGTGGCTGCGCCACCGTTGGCTGGCGATTTTTAGCTTGATTTGGGTGGTGGTGCAGGGCTTGTTTGGGGCTTTGACTGTGACCATGAAACTGTTTCCCGCCATTGTCAGCCTGCATTTGCTAGGGGGCTACGGGCTCTTGGTTTTGATGGTGTTGCAATACATTCGTGTGCAGCAAATACAAAATCAGGTAAGACCTGCCGCTGTGTCGCCGGGTCTGCGCCGGGCCTTGTGGGCAGGCTTGGCTTTGTTGCTCCTTCAAATCAGTTCCGGCGCTTGGGTCAGTACCAACTACGCCGTGTTGGTCTGCACAGAGTTTCCGCAGTGCCAAGGCAGTTGGTGGCCCGCCATGGATTTTTTACAAGGCTTTGAGATTTGGCGACCTTTAGGCGAAACCGGGCTTGGCGAGGCTTTGAGTCTTCCAGCCTTGACCGCCATTCACTTTGTCCATCGGGTATTGGCGATGCTGACTTTGGCGGTTTTGGCTTGGCTGGCGTGGCGGCTCTACCAGTCACCTGCGCTGCAAAAACCGGTACGCTGGCTGGTATTTTTGCTAGCCATGCAATTGGCCACGGGCCTGAGTAACGTAGTGCTAGGATGGCCTTTGCTGGCGGCACTTTTGCACACAGGCGGCGCAGGCGCCATGCTGACGTTGCTGGCGTGTTTATTGGCCTTGTCGCGTGCACAAACGCCTGAATCTGTAGCAACTTAATTCGCATGCCGACGTGCCCTGCCAATATCCCATGCCAATGTCCCATGCCGATAGGAAATTTTGAATGAATGCCCTCGTTTTAAAACCCCAGTGGATGGTGTTACGCCAGTTTTATGCGCTCACCAAGCCACGGGTGGTCCAGTTGATTGTTTTTTGTGCCCTGATTGGCATGCTGTTGGCGGTGCCCGGAGTGCCCACCGTGGCCGAAATGACGCTCGCCGCCATCGCTTGCTTAGGCATCTACTTGGTTGCAGGCGCTGCAGCCGCTTTGAACTGCATCGTCGAAAAGAGCATCGACGCCAAAATGATGCGCACCGCATGGCGGCCCACTGCGCAAGGCCAACTCAGTGACAAGCAGACCTTGGTTTTTTGCGCTGCCTTGTGCGGGCTGGGGTCTTGGTTGTTGTATGTGTGGGTGAATCCGCTTGCGATGTGGCTGACTTTCGCAACCTTTGTGGGTTACGCCATTGTGTACACCGTCATACTCAAGCCCTTAACGCCGCAAAACATTGTGATTGGCGGCGCCTCGGGTGCTATGCCCCCTGTGCTGGGCTGGGCTGCAATGACCGGCACCGTAGGCGTAGAGGCCTTGATTTTGTTCCTCATCGTATTTTTGTGGACGCCGCCCCATTTTTGGGCTTTGGCGCTGTACCGCGTAGAGGACTATCGCAAATCCGGCTTGCCCATGCTGCCTGTGACGCATGGCAGCGCATTCACCCGGTTGCAAATTTTTCTCTACACCTTGGTGCTTTTTGCGGCATGCATACTGCCCTTTGTGTGGGGCATGAGCAAATGGCTCTACCTGCTGGTGGCGGTTGTGCTGAGTGCGCGGTTTTGCTGGTACGGCTGGCGTTTGCTGCACGACGATTCGGATGCCTTGGCGCGTAAAACATTTCGTTTTTCGCTCATCCATTTAAGCGTGCTCTTTGCCGCGTTGTTGGTGGACCATTACCTTTTACCGATGCGGAGCGCGCACTATGCTTGGCAATAAAACGTCGCCCATGCGGCGCAGGATGTTAGGCGGCGGGCTCTTGTTGGCTGCTTGGGTGGGTTTGCAAGCATGCTCTGAGAAAAAGCTGACCTTTAATTCCGTGGATGTAACGGGCGCTGCCTATGCAAAAGGCTTTGAATTGACGGACCACAACGGGCAGTTGCGCCGCCTGTCAGATTTTGCGGGGAAAGTGGTGGTGGTTTTTTTTGGCTATACCCAATGCCCCGATGTATGCCCGACAACCCTGCTAGAGCTGGCGGAAGTTAAAAAAGCCTTAGGCAAAGATGGCGCGCGTTTGCAAGGAATTTTTGTCACGGTAGATCCGCAGCGTGATACGCCAGAGATACTCAAGGCCTATATGGCCAATTTTGACCCCAGCTTTTTAGCCATGCGCACGAGCCCCGAAGCATTGGATGCCTTGGCCAAAGATTACAAAATCTACTACAAAAAGAATGAGGGAAAAACCGCCACAAGCTACACCATGGACCATTCCGCGGGCAGTTATGTTTACGATACGCATGGCCAATTGCGCTTGTTTACACGCTACGGCAGCGGTGCGGCGCTGTTGACAGCTGACATCAAGCAGTTGTTGGATTAAATTCAGCGGCCTTTTGCGCTTATGTCCTTGTGGCATGCAAGCGGTCTTGCGCAATGGGGGAGCTGGCCTATGAAGCGGATTGCACTTCATAGGCTGAAAACGCTAGCTGCGCCTGCCTGTTACACGGGGTGCACGGGTGGCAAGCATGGCGTCAATGGTATGAACGGCGCGAATGGTGCCAATAGCGTTAATTCCGTTGATAGCGTCAATAACGTCAATAACGTCAATTAGGCGTAAGCGGTCAAAGACGTTTTCATCTTTTTCATGGCAGCCACTTCAATTTGGCGAATTCTTTCAGCGCTCACGCCGTATTCATGGGCTAGCTCGTGCAGTGTCATGCCACCGCTGCTATCGTCATTGACCTTCAGCCAGCGTTCTTCAACGATACGGCGACTGCGCGGGTCTAAGCTGTCTAAGGCCACGGCAATGCCTTCGGAGGCCATGACATCGTGCTGGCGTGCTTCCATCATCGCAATGGGTTCGTGCTGGCTGTCGCTCAGGTAAGCGATGGGGCCAAAGGCATCTTCGCCATCGTCCGACGGGTTGGGGTCTAACAAAATGTCACCACCCGCCAAGCGCGCTTCCATCTCCATCACTTCTTCAGGCTTAACGTTCAGCGTTTTGGCCATGGCGTTAATTTGTTCCGTGTTCAGGCTGTCACGGTGGGTGCCGCTGTCGTTGCTTGCGTCGTCACTTTTGTAACGTTGCTTCATGGAGCGCAAGTTGAAAAACAGTTTACGCTGTGCCTTGGTGGTGGCAACTTTGACCATGCGCCAGTTTTTGAGAATGTATTCATGCATTTCCGCTTTAATCCAGTGCATGGCGTAACTCACAAGGCGCACGCCTTGGTCGGGGTCAAAGCGTTTAACCGCCTTCATTAAGCCGACATTGCCTTCTTGAATCAGATCGGCGTGGGGCAGGCCGTAGCCCATGTACTGGCGCGACACCGATACCACTAAGCGCAGATGGGATAAAACCAATTTTCCGGCAGCTTCAAGGTCGTTGTTGTTTTTAAATTCGCGTGCAAAGCG
>JBIPME010000342.1:0-3226 GCA_044369275.1 Rhodoferax sp. | reverse complement strand
GAATGCGTACATAAAGCGGGGTCTATAGAAGGTGGGCTCAAATACTATGTAGGTGCTGCGAACTTGGAAAGTGACGGCGGCTACACGCAAAAAGTCATGACCGAGTACAACAAACTACGCCAAATTGCAGCCGGCCATGCGGTTCCTACCTACAACACGACGGTTAAAATCCCAACCCCGACGCCGGTGGAGACTTTGGTCAGCGTGGAAAACTCTTGACCAGATTGCTCGGTTAAACTGTTCGGGTACGCGTTAGGTGATTAGGTACCTTGAGAAATTTGGTTTGGGTGCTGAAGTGGTTGTCCACTGAGAAGCGTGCCGCATTGAAATAATCCATTGCGCTTAGCCATTCACCTAGGCAATCCTGTCTTTTTATCTGAGGCTGGGATTTTCATCAATTTTTTCATAAATTTTAAAAGCCGCTATGTACGATCGCAAAATTCTGGTTGAACAAACTGACCCCGAACTTTGGGCTGCAATTCTTAAAGAAAATGCGCGCCAAGAGCACCATATTGAATTGATTGCAAGTGAGAACTACGCCTCCCCCGCAGTAATGGCCGCCCAAGGCAGCCAGCTCACCAATAAATATGCAGAGGGTTACCCCGGTAAGCGCTATTACGGTGGTTGCGAATACGTGGATGTGGCCGAGCAATTGGCCATTGACAGAATTAAGCAATTGTTTGGTGCGCAAGCAGCCAATGTGCAGCCCCATTGCGGTGCCTCGGCAAACGAGGCGGTGTTTTTGGCTTTCCTCAAGCCGGGTGACACCATTATGGGCATGAGCTTGGCCGAAGGCGGGCACCTGACCCACGGGATGCCACTCAACATCAGCGGCAAGTGGTTCAACGTTGTGTCTTATGGCCTCAACGAAAAAGAAGAAATTGACTACGATGCGATGGAGCGCAAAGCCCACGAACACAAACCCAAACTCATCATTGCCGGTGCCAGCGCCTACTCCTTGACCATTGACTTTGCCCGCTTTGCCAAAGTCGCCAAAGATATCGGCGCCATTTTCATGGTCGATATGGCGCACTATGCGGGTTTGATCGCCGCCTCTGAGTACCCCAACCCCGTGCCTTACGCAGACGTGGTCACCTCCACCACCCACAAGAGCTTGCGCGGCCCACGCGGGGGCATCATTTTGATGAAGTCCGAGCATGAAAAGGCCATTAACAGCGCCATTTTCCCCGGCTTGCAAGGCGGCCCGCTCATGCATGTGATCGCTGCCAAAGCGGTTGCATTCAAAGAAGCGTTAGAGCCTGGCTTCAAAGCCTACCAGCAGCAAGTGCGTAAAAACGCACAGATCGTCGCCGAGACTTTGTCCCAGCGCGGTTTGCGTATCGTGAGCGGTCGCACCGATAGCCACGTGATGCTAGTGGATTTGCGCGCAAAATCCATTACAGGCAAAGAAGCTGAAGTCGTCTTGGGCAATGCCCACATGACCATTAACAAGAATGCGATTCCCAACGACCCTGAAAAACCCATGGTCACCAGCGGCGTGCGTATCGGAACGCCCGCCATGACCACCCGTGGGTTCAAAGACGAGGAAGCGCGCATGACCGCCAACCTGATCGCCGATGTGTTGGACAACCCAAGAGACGCGGCAAATATCGAGGCGGTGCGCGCCAAGGTCAACGCCTTGACCGCGCGTTTCCCCGTTTACCGATAGCACCGCGATGGCTGCATGGAGTGGCTTCTAATGCCTAGCTTATGAAATGCCCCTTTTGTAGCCACTCTGAAACCCAGGTGATGGAAACCCGGGTTTCAGAAGACGCAGACTTTATTCGCCGGCGTCGCCAGTGCGCGGCCTGTAGCAAGCGCTTTACCACCTACGAGCGCCCCGATGTCAGCTTTCCTAGCATCGTCAAAAAAGATGGGCGGCGCATTGAATACGATCGCAACAAAATCTTGGCCTCCATGCGCTTGGCGCTGCGCAAACGCCCTGTCAGCACGGTGCAGGTGGACAGCGCGATTGAGCGCATTGAGGAAAAACTACTGAACCTAGGTCTGCGCGAGATAGGTTCAGAGCGCATTGGTGAAGGGGTCATGCGCGAACTCAAAAAACTCGACAAAGTGGCTTATGTGCGCTTTGCCAGTGTGTACCGCAACTTTGAAGACATTGATTCTTTCAAAGCCGTGGTGGACGAAGTGCGTTAATTGCGCCTCAGGAACCGCTCCCCTTGAACCCTTCCCCCAGCCTTTACATGGCGCAGGCATTGGCCCTGGCAGAGCAGGCGCTTTACGTAACCTCTCCCAACCCCCGTGTGGGCTGCGTTCTCACCACCGCGGATGGCCGCACCGTGCTGGGCTGCGGCCATACCCAGGCAGCGGGTGGCCCCCATGCCGAGATCATGGCGCTGCGCGATGCGCAAGCACGCGGACACAGCGTTCTTGGTGCCACGGCCTACGTGACGTTAGAGCCGTGCTGCCACCATGGGCGCACCGGCCCCTGTTGTGATGCCCTGATTGCGGCAGGCATTGCACGGGTGGTGGCCAGCCTTGCCGACCCCAATCCGGCGGTTGCGGGACAAGGCTTTGCCAGATTGCGGGCAGCAGGGGTTGCAGTCGAATGCGGGGAGGGCGCAGCGCAGTCGCGGGCCTTGAATATCGGATTTTTCAGCCGCATGCTGCGTGGCACGCCCTGGGTGCGGATGAAAATGGCGGCGTCTTTGGACGGCACCACCGCCTTGGCCAATGGGGCTAGCCAGTGGATCACGTCTTCGGCGGCGCGCACCGACGGGCACGCTTGGCGCGCACGCGCCTGCGCCATTTTGACGGGCATAGGCACCGTGTGCAAAGACCGTCCGCGGCTTGACGTGCGCTTGGTCTCCACACCGCGACAGCCCCACCTCGTGGTCGTAGACAGCCAATTGCAAACCCCTTTAGACGCCTTGTTTTGGACGGGCACGCGCCCCATTTTTATCTACACCGCAGTGCAAGACGCGCCCAAAACCCAGGCCTTGGAGGCACGCGGTGCCACGGTGATTTGCATGCCCGAGGGATTGGCATCGCAGGCCCTTGGACCCCGCAAAGTGGACCTCATCGCCATGCTGCAAGACCTTGGCCGCAGGGGCATCAATGAACTGCATGTAGAAGCGGGGCACATTCTCAATGGGGCCTTGCTGCGTGCGCAACAGGTGGACGAGTTTTTGCTCTACCTCGCACCCACCCTGCTAGGCCCGGGCGCTGGCATGGTGCAGTGGCCGCCACTCACCCAACTCGGGCA
>JBIPME010000250.1:0-3902 GCA_044369275.1 Rhodoferax sp. | reverse complement strand
AGCGTGCTCACCGATCCCACCATGGGCGGCGTGAGTGCGGGATTCGCCTTTTTGGGCGATATCGTGATTGCAGAGCCTAAAGCTTTGATCGGTTTTGCAGGCCCCAGGGTGATCGAATCCACCGTGCGCGTAACCTTGCCTGAGGGCTTTCAGCGCGCAGAGTTTTTGCAATCCAAAGGCGCTATCGACTTTATTAGCGACCGCCGCGAGTTGCGCAGAACCATTGCCGAAGCCTTGGCCATGTTGCAGCGCCAGCCTGCGGACGCGGTGATTTAAAACGTCACAACCACCCGTGCGGGGTGTGATGCACGGCCTGTTTCACACCGCTGAATTGCCTGCGCCGCCTGTTGATTTTTTTTGCGCATGTTATTGGTCTTGGGCGCGCCTAATAAGGGGCTGTGACCCTGACTTGCAGCACCCTGCGCACCATTTGGCTGGCTTCGCTGCTGAAATTGCCTGCGCTGCCCAGTTTGCCCGATGCGGCAACCGTGGTCCATTGACCCAGCGCAAGAGTCAGGCTGGTAGTCACGCTTTTGCGCGATTGCGTGGGCAGCTCACCGCTGACGCGCTCACCCACCGAGGATTGCTGCAGTTCCAGCTCAAGCAGCACGGGGGAATTGCCCCCATTCCACCTCGGTAAAACCGACACCCGTTGCCCTGCATCAAACCATACCAACTCTTGGGTAATGCGGGCGTTTTTGTGGCCTGCGTTGGCCGGTTTGTCGCCTGTGTTGGGTAGAGATGGGCTTTGTGGGGAGGTGCTTTGCTGTGGGGGCAGAGCGCCTGCCCCTGCGGGATTGGGACCTGATGCGGAGTGCAGCCACTGCATAGGAATGGATGTTTGCATTTGCACCGATGCTTTTGCGCCGCTGCGCACTTGAATGCTTTGCGCCTCCCACGCTTGGCTGCGCTCGCTGGGGCCTGCGCCGTAACGGGGGGCATCGTCTTGCCCCATTTCAATTTGGCGTATTTCAAGCGTCAGGTCGCGCTTGGTAAGCTGCGCATGGGCCGCAGGTGCGTAGCCCAGCGTGCACAGAGCCCACAGCGTCAATGCCAGTAGCCCTGTTACAGCCGATTTGAAGGTGTTGGGTGCAGATGCAGGTGCAGATGTGGGTATGGGGATGGGTGTTGATACGGGTAAGTGCATATTGATTCATACCACTATGGAAACGATTGGTAATTGCCATGCTGCCTAAAGCTGCAATTTTGGTATTTTTATTTTGGCATTTTGGATGCGGTAGTAATTGCATCGTTAGCATGGGTTTATCGGTGTATTTCTTTGGTTAAAGATCAGCGTGGCTTTTTCAATTGTTATGTGAGGAATGTTATTTTTTATATCAAGATTGAAATGAATTATTTATTTCCATGATTAAAAATATCTCAATATTTCTTATTATTTTGATTAATATTGTTGTTATTTTTATAAATTAATTAAAATTAAAATGATTTTTTTGGTGCTGCTTAATAAAATCAAAACGTACATCCTGTGTACGGTTTCTTTCAAGATTCCAATTTTTCGTGATCTGAAACCATTAAGCCCTTGTTTAAGCGCATTGTTTTAAACATGGATTTTAAAGTTGGCGCTGCTGATTGAGTGATTCCAAAATCATGCCCAGAAAAATCAATTTATTTGTTAATACACATACACCTGAGACGGACCAATTGGTCACCATTGAGCTGGGCGCTGGTGACCAAGGCAAACCGGTATGGGTTAAGGCCTTTAAAGGGGCGCGTTACCAGTTAGCAGATTCCGATACGCAAATTGCGCCAGGGAAAATCCGACTCAAACGGGTGGGTAACAATTTACACCTGATTTTGGAAGACCAAAAAGAGGCGGACTTTATTGTTCAGAACTATTACGACAGCGATATGTTGGAGGGCAAGCCCAAAGGGGTCTTTGGCTATTCGCAAGATGGCAAGCTCTACGAGTATTTGGCCGAAGAGGGCAGTGCAACGCTGGAAACCATTCGGCTCGCCGACGGTGGCACCCCAGTTGCCAAGGCCCTGAGCGGGCCCGCTTTGTCGGAGGATTTTGAGCTAAGCGGTTTGTTTTTAGCCCCCGCAGCGGTCGGCACGGGTGCAGGTGCCACAGGTGCTGCCGCCGCAGCGGCCGCAGCGGTTGCGGGTGCTGCTGGCGCGGGTGCCAGCGGCGACGCAAGTACGCCTGCTGTAGTGCCACCGCCACCGGCTGGAGCGCCCGCGCTACTAGACAGCAGTGACTCTGGCGTTCAAGGCGACAGCCGCACCAAGAACACGACCCCCACCATTGGCGGCAAAGCCCCCGCAGGTGCTGCAGTCGTGGTCACGATTGACGGCAAAAGCTACACCACCACCGCTGATGCCGATGGCAATTACAGCGTTGCCATACCCAGCACCACGCCGCTTAAAGATGGTAAATACACCCCAGTGGTTCAAGTCACCAGTGCTGGCACCACCACGACCACCAATGGTTTTGCGTTTGAAGTCGACACCACCACCACGGGCACCGGCGGTCTGACCCATGACGCTTCCAATGACACCGGTGTGAGCGCTTTAGACGGCATTACCAACAACAGCAAACCCACTTTCAGCGGCACCGGCGAGGCGGGTGCCACGGTGCTTGTCATGGTCAATGGCCAGCAGCTCAGCGCGGTCGTAGATGCCAAGGGCCAATGGAGTACTGCGGCTTACAGCGGTGTGGGCGGCGCAGCGTTGGCCGATGGTATTTACCCCGTTACCCTGACCTTTACCGACCTCTCCGGTAACAGCAGCACCGTGATTGCGGACCCCATTCAGATCAAAGTGAGCGAGGGCTCCAGCACCACCGGTGGCTTGGCGACGCGCAGCGATTCAGGCTTCAAGGGCGACAACATTACCAATGTCACAATGCCCACCCTCGCTGGCAAGACCACGCCCAACTCGCAGGTTGAGTTGATCCTGGACGACCTGTCCTACTTCGTCAGGTCCGACAGCAACGGCAACTACAGCATCACAGTTTCCGCCTCAAAACCCTTGGTAGACGGCACATACACCCCCCTGATTAACGTAGTGGGCAATGCCGTCGACAGTGGCACCATGAGTTACTACGGCACCACGTTCACCGTGGACACCAGCACCACGGGCACAGGCGGCCTGACCCACGACGCTGCCAACGACACCGGGTCTAACGAGACCGACAGCATTACCCTCAACAACAAGCCCACTTTCAGCGGCACTGGCGAGGTGGGCGCTACGGTGGTGGTGGGTGTGAACGGCCAGCAACTCAGCACCGTAGTCGGTGCCGATGGCCAATGGCTCACACAGGCCTACAGCGGCGCAGAGGGTGCCGCACTGCCCACGGGCACCCACGCCGTCACCATTTTGTTTGCCGACACCGCGGGTAACAGCAAGGTTGTGACTGCCGACCCCATCACCATCGAAGCTACGCCCGTTATCGGCAACAATGGCAGCGCAGCGCTGCCTGATGGAGCCTCTGAAGCAGCAAGTTCTTCTTCTTCTTCTTCTTCTTCTTCGCAGGTTGACACAGCGTTTGATACCAGCAGCTTGTTGTACGCGCTGGGGGCGGACAGCTTGAGTCTCGTGGGTACCAATATGCAGCTCGACCTCGCCAACATCGTGGCAGTGCGCCCCAGCCTGCGCGCCATCGATTTGAGCGGCAGCGGTGCCAACAGCATCACACTCACTTTGGCCGACGTGCTCCACACCGCAACGACCAACGGCGTGCACCAGTTAACCCTGACGGGCGATGCCAATGACACGATTCACCTCAACTTGGCAGATTGGACCCATACCGGCACCACCGTGATCGAAGGCGCACACACCTACGCGGTCTACAACGCGTCCACCAGCCTCACCGAGCAACTCTTGATCGACCAAGCCATGATCAACGCAGGCCATGTGGGTTATGGTGTAATAACTTCTCT
>JBIPME010000249.1:0-3923 GCA_044369275.1 Rhodoferax sp. | reverse complement strand
TATTGCGTTGCTGCCGTTGCGCAATGCCTGCCCGTGCCCAGCGGGTTCAGCGATGCGCAGGCGGCCTCCTTGCCCGAGACGGTGTTTACGGTGTGGAGCAATGTGTTTGAGCGAGGTGCCTTGCAAGCCGGCGAAACTTTGCTGGTGCAAGGCGGGGGCAGCGGCATTGGCGTCATGGCCATTCAGATGGCCACAGCGCGCGGTGCCAAGGTCATTGTCACGGCGGGTTCCGACGCCAAATGCCAAGCCTGCCTGGCGCTGGGCGCGGCGCACGCCATCAATTACAAAATCCATGACTTTGAGGCCGAAACGTTGCGCCTGACCGAAGGGCGTGGGGCCGACGTGGTGCTGGACATGGTGGCGGGCGGCTATGTGGCCAAAGAGGTGCAGTGCCTGGCGGAGGATGGGCGTCTGGTCATCATCGCCGTGCAAGGTGGCGTGGATGCGCAATTCGACGCCTTTACCGTCATGCGCAAGCGGCTGACCTTAACCGGCTCTACCTTGCGTGCCCGCCCGCCTGCGTTCAAAGCGCGCATTGCCCAAGCTTGCTTGCAGCAGATTTGGCCGCTGTTGGCGCAAGGACTGATCAAGCCCGTGATTCACAGCACTTTTGCCGCTCTAGACGCCAACGCGCCAGGTGGTAGCGCCGCTGCGCAGGCGCACCAGCTGATGGAGTCCAACCAGCACGTGGGAAAAATTGTGTTGACTTGGTAGCGTGGGCTGGGTTTCCCTTGGGCTTTTACGCGTGTTGGAGTGCACCCTAGTGCGATAAAACAGATACCATGGAACGCACGGGAGTTCATGCGGGTGCGCGAGCGTTGAGGCGCGCAACGCAGGAGAACGCATGAGGGGCAAAGCCTAAGCGCGTGCAACGTGCCCAATGTCTTGCGTTAGGCTTGCGCCAGCGTGGCGATAATACGGGGCTACGCTTTGCGCCCTCCCATCCTTAGGCCCTTCCATTCACCGATATTTCACTGATCAAAGATATACATATATGTCCCAGTCCACCCCCTCCCAGACCCAGCCCATGCGCGTGGCCGATATCCGCAAAACCTTCTTGGACTTCTTCGCCTCCAAGGGCCACACCGTGGTGGCCTCCAGCCCGCTGGTGCCGGGCAACGACCCTACGCTGATGTTCACCAACTCCGGCATGGTGCAATTCAAAGACGTGTTCTTGGGCAGCGACAAGCGCTCCTACGTGCGCGCCACCTCGGTGCAAGCCTGCTTGCGGGCGGGCGGCAAACACAACGACCTGGAAAACGTGGGCTACACCGCCCGCCACCACACCTTCTTCGAGATGATGGGCAACTGGAGCTTTGGCGACTACTTCAAACGCGAATCGCTGCACTGGGCTTGGGAGCTGCTCACCGAGGTCTACAAACTCCCCAAAGAGCGCCTGCTCGCCACCGTCTACGCCGAAGACGACGAAGCCTTTGACATCTGGACCCAGGAAATCGGCCTGCCCCCCGAGCGCGTGATCCGCATTGGCGACAACAAGGGCGCACGCTACAAGAGCGACAACTTCTGGATGATGGCCGACACCGGCCCCTGCGGCCCCTGCTCAGAAATCTTCTACGACCACGGCGACCACATCCCCGGCGGCCCCCCGGGCAGCCCCGGCGAAGACGGCGACCGCTTTATCGAAATCTGGAACAACGTGTTCATGCAATTCGAAATGCACGAAGACGGCTCGGTGACCCCGCTGCCCGCGCCCTGCGTGGACACCGGCATGGGCCTAGAGCGGCTGGCCGCCATCTTGCAGCACGTGCACAGCAACTACGAAATCGACCTGTTCGACGCCCTCATCCAAGCCGCTGCCCGCGAAACCGGCTGCACCGACTTGGCCAACCCCTCGCTCAAGGTGATTGCCGACCACATCCGCGCCACCTCCTTCTTGGTCGTTGACGGCGTAACCCCCAGCAACGAAGGCCGTGGCTACGTGCAACGCCGCATCATCCGCCGCGCCATTCGCCACGGCTACAAACTCGGCAAGCAAACCCCCTTCTTCCACAAACTCGTCGCCGACCTGGCCCGCCTGATGGGCGATGCCTACCCCAAACTGGCCGAACAGGCCACGCGCATTACCGAAGTGCTGCGGGTGGAAGAAGAGCGCTTCTTTGAGACGCTGGAAATTGGCATGGAAATTTTGGATGCCGCCGTACCCGCAGACAGCAAAGTGCTGCCTGGTGAAGTCGCTTTCAAACTCCACGACACCTACGGCTTCCCTTTGGACTTGACGCAAGACGTGTGCCGTGAGCGCGGCGTGGCGGTCGATGAAGCCGGGTTCCATGCCGCCATGGAAGCGCAAAAGGCCAAAGGCCGTGCGGCGGGCAAATTCAAAATGGACAAGGCGCTGGACTACGCCGGTGCGGGCAACGCCTTTGTGGGCTATGACGCGCTGCAAGCCACGTCCAAAGTGGTGGCGCTGTACCTGGATGGCGCACCGGTGGCCACGCTGAACCACGGCCAGAGCGGCATTGTGGTGCTCGACACCACGCCGTTTTATTCCGAGAGCGGCGGCCAAGTGGGCGATGCGGGCCTGCTGGTTAGCGGCTCGGCGCAGTTTGCGGTGCAAGACACGCAAAAAATCAAGGCCGACGTGTTTGGCCACCACGGCAGCGTCACCCAAGGCACCTTGGCCGTGGGCGACCATGTGGATGCGCAAGTCAACACCGCCCAACGCGCCGCCACGCAGCGCAACCACTCGGTCACCCACCTCATGCACAAAGCGCTGCGCGAAGTGCTGGGCACGCATGTGCAGCAAAAAGGCAGCTTGGTCGATGCTGACAAAACTCGCTTTGACTTCACCCACAACAGCCCCGTCACGCCCGCGCAAGTGCAGGCGGTAGAGGCGCTAGTGAACGCCGAAATTTTGGCCAACGCGCCCACACAGGCCCGCCTGATGGACATGGAAGCCGCCAAAGAAACCGGGGCCATGATGCTGTTTGGCGAGAAGTACGGCGAAGTGGTGCGCGTGCTCGACATTGGCAGCTCCACCGAGCTGTGCGGCGGCACACACGTGCACGCCACGGGCGAGATTGGCCTGTTCAAAATCGTCAGCGAAGGCGGCGTGGCCGCAGGCGTGCGCCGCGTTGAGGCGGTCACGGGTGCCAACGCGCTGGCCTATTTGCAGTCGCTAGAAGGCACCGTGGCCCAAGCCGCAGCCGCGCTCAAAGCGCCCACCGCCGAACTCAACACCCGCATCGCGCAGGTGCTCGAGCAGGTCAAGGCGCTGGAGAAAGAACTCGCTGCCGCCAAAGGCAAGCTGGCCTCGGCCCAAGGCGACGAGCTGGTGACGCAGGCGCTGGACATCCAAGGCCTGAAACTCTTGGTGGCCAAGCTCGACGGGGCCGATGCCAAAACCCTGCGCGACACCATGGACAAGCTCAAAGACAAGCTCAAAACCGCCGCCATTGTGCTGGCCACGGTGGACGGCGACAAAGTGCAAATCGCAGCCGGCGTGACCGCCGACAGCCTGGGCAAAATCAAAGCGGGCGAATTGGCCAACTTTGTGGCCAGCCAAGTCGGCGGCAAAGGCGGCGGCAAGCCCGACATGGCCATGGCGGGCGGCAACCAACCCGCCAACCTGGACGCCGCCCTAAGCAGCGTGCAAGCCTGGGTCAGGTCGCGACTCTAAACGCGCCAACAAGCGCCCCGCCAAAGCCTGCGCCGCTGGGTGGGGCGGGGCTGCGGTTGAGGTTGAGGTTGAGGTTGAGGTTGAGGTTGAGGTCGAGACTGCGGCTGGTGTAGCACCTGTGCCCAAGGTGCCCGAAGCATCCGAAGCACCCGAAGCATCTGTAACGGCGGCTTGCACCAGTCGGTGCAGCGTCTGCGCATGGGGCGTTACGGTGCCAAAAAACTGCACGGTGCCACCGCAGGCAATCAGCAGCGTCGGAAAGTTGTCCACCTCCAGCGGGTCCACC